>CAYINH010000012.1:0-19263 GCA_964364615.1 uncultured Gemmatimonadaceae bacterium | reverse complement strand
AGCCCTGGAGCGCTATGCTCAGGACCTGGAGGCTGCCCGTCTCAAGGCGGTGGAAGCGTCCCGGGCCAAGGCGGAGTTTCTGGCCAAGATGAGCCACGAGATCCGCACCCCGATGAACGGGGTGATGGGCATGGTCTCACTGCTGCTCGAGACCGAGCTGGCGCATGAACAGCGCAACTTCGCCGAGACGGCGCTGCGGTCGGCCGACGCCCTGCTCATTCTGATCAATGACATCCTGGACTTCTCTCGGCTTGAGGCCGGGAAGCTGTCCCTTCATGAGGGGCCGTTCGACATCGGTCGGCTGGCCCACGAGGTGACCACCCTGCTGGCCCCCAGGGCCGAAGAGCGCGGGCTCCAGATCGTCTTGCGGGTTCGACCCGGGGTGCCGGTCACCCTTCGGGGAGACAGCGCCCGGGTTCGGCAGGTGCTCACCAACCTGCTCGGCAACGCGATCAAGTTCACCGATCAGGGTCGCGTCCTGGTGGAGATTCGGGCCGCTGCCTCGTCCGGGGGTGCTACCGGCATCGAGCTCGTGGTGGAGGACACCGGGATCGGGATCGCGGAAGAGCATCGGCGCCAGCTCTTCACGGAATTCCATCAGCTGCAGCATTCCGGCACCCCCCGGAGCGGCAGTGGGCTCGGTCTCGCCATCACTCGCCAGCTGGTCGATCTCATGGGGGGCGAGTTGTCCCTCTCGAGTACTGAGGGCCAAGGGTCGGTGTTCACCGTCCGGCTCCCGCTCCTCCCGGTGAAGGAGCAGGTCATCACCAGAGCTGGTTCCGGTGAGGTCCGCGGGATTCGGGTGCTGGTCCTGGAGTCGGATGTCCTGGCCCGGGCCAGTCTGTGCGAACTGCTCGAGTCAGAGGGAATCTCCCCCCTCCCGGCGGGCTCGGCCGGTGAGGCCGCGGCCATCGTGGAGGAGTCCCGGGCTGGACGGCCACTCGATGCCGCTGTCATCAGTGCCGACCGGAGCTTCGAGGATCTGATCCCCCTGCTCCAGCAGCCCGGTCTCCGGGGACGGGTGGTGTTGCTCACTCCGTCGACCCTCCATGGCGAGGCGCGCCGCCGCGGCGGGGATGCGGTCGCCTCGTGCCTGATCAAGCCGGCGTTCGGTCCCGCCGTGGTGGCCAGCATTGCCTCCATCGTGAACCAGGCTCCGGTCCGGGTCTCCGGCATCTGGAGAACCCCGCGTGCGAAGGGAACCGTGCCGGCGCTCCAGGCCGACCGTCCGCTCCGAGTGCTGCTGGTCGAGGACAACCGGGTCAACCAGGTGGTCGCGGGTCGACTGCTTGAGAAGCTCGGCTGCCAGGTGATTCTGGCCGATACCGGCGCTGCCGCCGTGCGGCTGCACGCCGAAGCGGACTTCGATCTGGTCCTGATGGACCTTCAGATGCCGGTGATGGATGGCTTCCAGGCCACGGCCCGGATCCTGGAGCGGGACCAGGCTACCGGTCGCACCGTTCCGATCATTGCCATTACCGCCAATGCCATGTCCGGGGACCGGGAACGGTGCCTCGAGGCCGGGATGGATGACTATCTCACCAAGCCGATCGGGCTGGCCGACCTGCTCCAGGCCATCACCCGGACGGTGTCGCCCCGGCTGACCATCTCCGCGCCGGTATCGGCACTCCGTGCCTGACACGTCCGAGGCAGACCTGCCCACCTGGGATCGTCCCGGGCTGGTGGATCGGATCGGCGGCGACGAAGACCTGGCTCGGGAGCTGGGGGCGCTGTTTGTCGAAGGCCTGCCGGAGCTGATCGAGGCGGTGCGGTTGGCAGTGGAGCAGGGAGATTTCGAGGCGATGGAACGGGCAGCCCACACCCTGAGGGGTGCGGCCGCCAATGTGGGTGCCGAGGCGTTTCAGGTCGCGGCAATGACGATCCGACGGCTGGCGGAAGCTGGTCGCCTGACCGAAGCCCGCGGGGTGGTGGATCGACTTCCCGATCTGGCAGAGCGCTTCAGGGACGCCACCAGGTAGCGGTGCCCGGGTGATCAGGGGTTCAGGGGAGAAGACGCCGGGTCAGGCCGCCGCCCCTGGGCGGAGACCATTCAGGAGCCGGTGGGCGACCCGATCCATGACGTCCGGCCGGTTGTAGCGGCCGGTGGCGATGCGACTCGTGAATTCCTGCAACCGCCCCGGCTCGAGCACCCCATGCGGGACGATCTCCCGGGCGGCCGGCCGATCGGAGCGGGGGTCCCCGCGGCGGGTGCCGTCGTCCGGATCAGATACCGTCACGTCACCGCTCCTGGTGAGGCCGCTCCAATGGCGACAGCCCGACTGACTCCCCTCGCCCTGGGCGAGGACCTGCTTGATCCGGCATTTGCGTGAGGCTGCCCCGCCATAGTCTCGGCCACCACGTGTTCTGGTATACCCCTCATGCGCCCCCACCCCTCCTCCCCGCGGCCATGACGGGGCCGCCACCACTTGGTAGTATCGTCGGCGGGGGCCGGAGACTTGAGGGCCATTCCGCCCCGAGGTGAATGGGATCCGCCTGCCCTGCCGAGCGGTTCCGGGATCGGGACAGTGTTCCAGCTCAGGTGGCAGCTTTCCCGGTATCGGCTAGATTCTGCAGAACGGATCCACGGAGCGCATTCGCCCTACATGGCCACCATCCTGTGCGTTGACGACGAACCCTCCATCGGGGTCGTCCTGGAGCATGTTCTCGCCTCGCTCGGCCATGAGCCTCTCCTGGTCTCGAGTGGCGAAGAGGCCATGAAGGCCATCCAGCGCACGATGGTTGACCTGATCATCACCGACTATCAGATGCCCCGGATGACCGGGCTCGACCTGCTTCGCCTGATGGAAGCGGAAGGGCACCGGATTCCGGTGATCATGATGACCGCGTATTCCAGCATCGACCACGCCGTGATTTCCATTCGGAGCGGGGCGATCGACTACATCACCAAGCCGGTGACCGCGGAGCGGCTGGAGATTGCCGTCTCCCACGCCCTGGAGTTCGTCCGGCTCCGTCGGGAAAACGAGCAGATCCGGACCGAGCTGAACAGCATCAAGGCCAGCCGGGCCATCGTCGGCCAGAGTGCGGCGCTCCGCCGAGTGATGGAGACCATTCAGACGGTCGCCCCGACCAAGGCCACCGTGCTGCTGGAGGGCGAGTCGGGGACCGGCAAGGAACTGTTCGCTCGGGCGATCCACGACTCGAGCCCGCGCTGCTCGGGACCGTTCATCACGGTCAACTGCGCAGCCATGCCGGAGGGGTTGATCGAGAGCGTCCTCTTCGGCCACGAGAAGGGGGCCTTTACCGGCGCCACCGGTCGAGTCCAGGGGGCGTTCGAACGCGCCCACCGGGGCACCCTGCTGCTCGACGAAGTGTCCGAGATGCGGCTCGACCTGCAGGCCAAGCTGCTCCGGGTCATTCAGGAGCAGGAGTTCGAGCGGGTCGGAGGCCAGACGGCGATCCAGGTCGACGTCCGGTTGATCGCGACTACCAACCGGAACCTCAATGCCGAAGTCGCCGCGGGGAGGTTCCGGAGTGATCTGTTCTACCGACTGAACGTGGTGCCGATTCGAGCCCCGCCGCTGCGCGAACGCGGGGAGGACATCCCGATTCTGGTCCAGCACTTTCTCCGGCTGGTCGCAGAGCAACTCGGCACCGGGGTGTCGCCGGTGGGTCCCGACGTCGTGGCACAACTTCGCGCGTTCGCCTGGCCGGGCAACGTTCGCGAGCTGGCCCACGCGGTGGAACGGGCCATGATTCTCTCCGGGGGACGGCCCCTCACCGCCGGGGACTTCCTGACGGCCACGTCCGCAGCACCGGGGGCGGGATTGAGCCCCGACAGCGACTCCCTCCCGGCGGCCGGGTCCGGCGAGTCTGAGACCTTCGATCTCGGGGACCTGGAGTTGGTGGCCATCGACCGAGCCCTTCTGGCCACCGGCGGTAACCGGACCAAGGCCGCCAAGTTGCTCGGGATCAGCGAACGCACCCTCCGCAACAAACTCAACAAGCCATCCCCCCAGACTCCGACGTAACCGGAGGTAGGAAGGGAACTCCGGACGACGGCGGAACAATCTTCCGCCGTCGTCTTTTTGGTGGGTCGAAGAACTACCCACCAGACACCGTTTAACTCCCTACTCTGCAGTCAGTTACCTGCCTTTCGCGGGTCCTGTCCTGATCACGGTATGCCGCTTGCTTTTGCACCCTCCAGTCTCTCGCTGGAGTTGCCTGTGCTGGGTGGAATCAATGGACGCGGTTCACTGGCTCGGAATCTCTGCCAGAGTCCGGATGAGCTTCCCACCGCCACACTGGGGTTGGTGCCCCGGGCGGGCAGCGCGAGCCTGGCGACCTCTCAACCGTACTGCCTGCACTCAGCGACGAGCCGAGGAGGCATGGGTGATCAGGCGGCGCTGCTCCGGGCCATGATTGCCTCCCAGCCCCGGTTCCGGGTTCCCACCGGCACCCCGACCCTGGTGGTCGGCAGTGGCAAGGGCGGAGTCGGCAAGTCGGTCATCGCGGTGCTGTTGGCCGCCAATATGGCTCGGGCCGGATATCGGGTGCTGCTGCTCGATGGCACCCAGAACCTCGGCAATCTCCACGTCCTGCTCGGCCTGCCGGCGGGAGAGGGTCTGGCACGGATTCTGGAGGGCGAGTGCCAGCCACCCGAGTTGCTCCGACCGGTGGCTGAGCGACTCTGGCTGTTGCCTGCCGAATCCGGCGGGGAGGGCCTCCACGGACTGGACGCCACCGACCGGGCCCGGCTGCACCACCGGCTCAGCAGTCTATTCGATCATTTCGATCTGGTGGTGATTGACGCGCCGGCCGGCATTGAGGGAGCAGTACGGGTGGCGACTATGCGGTCCACCCGGCTGCTGGTGGTCACTGCTCCAGAACCGACCGCCCTGACCGACGCCTATGCCCTGATCAAGATCGTCGCCCACGAGGCGCCCGCCCTGCCGGTGGCCGTGCTGGTCAACCGGGTGACGGGAGACCCCGAAGGCAGACAGGCCTTCACCAAGCTGGCCACCACGGCCGACCACTTTCTGGGGCAGGCGCTCCAGTTCCTCGGCGCGATCCCGGAGGATCCCGAACTCCAGCTGGCGGTCCGGACCGCCGGGCAACTGCTCCAGTTGCGGGCCGACGCCCCGTCCGCAGCAGCCATTCACCAGGCCGCGATGCGACTCGAACTCACCGTGCCCGCCGCGGCCTGAGGAGAACCCATGTGCACCCACACCGATAACCTCTGGCACCGCTACCGGGTCGAGCACGATATGACGGCCCGGGCCGAACTGCTCGAGCAGCACCTCGGCCTGGTTCATCACGTTGCGCGGGGGATCGCCTCCCGCGTCGGTCCAGCGGTCGAAGTCGACGAGCTCGTCAGTGCCGGGGCCCTCGGCCTGGTCCAGGCCCTCGGCAGCTTCGACCTTTCCCGTGGGCTGGCGTTCAGTACCTACGCCAGTCGGCGGGTGCGGGGCGCGATTCTCGACGAACTTCGGAGCCGGGACTGGAGGCCGCGGTCGGTCCGGGCGCGCAGCCGGCAGATTTCCGCGGCCGTGGCCCGACTCGAAGCCGAGCACGGGCGGGCGGCGAGGCCGGGCGAGGTCGCTGATGCCATGGGCATTGATCTCGAGACGTACTGGCGCTGGTCCTCCGCTGCCCGGGTGAACGCTCCCATCTCGCTCGAGAGCGAGGGGCGGGAGCAGCAGGGGCCGATCGCCGACACCCTGTCAGACCCCGAGGCGGAACTGCCCGATGCCGCCGTGACCGGGCAGGAAATGACCGGCCGGGTTCGGGAATCGCTGGAGAGTCTGCCCGAACGCGAGCGCACGGTCCTCGCCCTCTACTACTACGAAGAGTTGAACCAGCAGCAGATCGCCGAAGTCCTCCACGTGACGGAGTCGCGGGTATCCCAAATCCGGTCCCAGGCGATTCGGCGCCTGCGGCAACGCATGGTCACCTCGATCGACTCGCCACGGACCTTCGCCGCTCCGTCCCGCCCACAGCTCCCGGCCGACGAGCGGATGCCGGCCGTGCTTCGGACGGCCTGACCGCGCCTGGAGCCCAGTGGCTGGGAGGGGTTAGGCTCGGCCGCCGGTGACTGGAGGCCAGGACTCGAGCTGCAGGACGAACCGGGCGCCCGGCCCGTCCACTGGCTCGAGGGTTACCCGCCCGCCGAACCCGGCGACGAGCAGCCGTGCAGCCGGCAGGCCCATGCCGAGGTGCGGTTCGGGTCGCGAGGTGAAAAACGGCTCGAACACCCGCTCGCGATCCGCCTCAGGTACCCCGACACCATTGTCGATGATCGAAATCCTCACCCCGGCGCCCTCTCCCTCACACTCCACCCGGATTTGCGGGTCGGGGACCTGGTGGACAGCATCGCGAGCATTCAGGATCAGGTTGAGCAGGGCCAGGCTGAGGGCACCAGAGTGCCCATGCACCGCGGGCAATCCCGTGGTGGGTCCCACCAGCAGATCTGGCGAGGCGGCACCCCGGTAGAGTCGGTTCAGCGCCACCACCCGGGGTAGCACGTCGGACAGCGAGATCGGGCCGGAGTCGGAACTTTCGGCGCCGGTGGAGAGCGCGCCGACCAGGTCCCCGAGTTCACTCAGGCGGCCGGTGGCGTGGCCGAGAGCATTGCGCAGCATGCGAATGTCGGCCTCGGACCCCCAGGTATCCGAGGATGGGCCTGCCAGCATCATGGTCTGGAGGGGACCCCGGATATCGTGTCCCATGCCGCGCGCCAGAGCGCGATGGACGCTGGAACGGCTCGCTTCAATGATCAAGGCCTCCAGCCGGCTCTGGCTGTACCACGCGGGCGGAGGGGTCATTGTCTCCCAGGCCATGGGGCCGGCTGGAGTGATGGCTCGATGTCCGGGTAGATCGGGACGGTGCTCGGCAACCGGACCACCGTTGCCGGATCATACCATGTCCCCCCGGTTCGGGTCCAAGCTCCACCTGCTACCGCGCGGCATCCACCCACTGGCGGCGGGTTGGAATCTGGTATCGCTTGAGCTTCTGATACAGGGTGCTTCGGGGAATCCCCAGCAGAGTCGCCGCCCGATCGACTCGCCCTCTGGCCTCGACCATGGCCAGTTCGATCTGTCGACGCTGGGTGGCCTCCAGAGTCTCCGGCACCAGGGAGTCCGGGAGAGGCCGTGGTCGCCGAGTGGCCAGGGGGGGGAGGTGGTCCTCCGTGACGGAGGGGCCTCCGCTGAAGAGCAGGGCCCGCTCCAGCACATTCCGGAGCTCCCGGATATTCCCCGGCCAGTCATGGTGGGTCAGAACCTCCAGGGCCCCATCCGACAGACTGGGGGGGCGCTGGCCGATCTCCGCCGCCACCCGGCGGAGCAGCTCCTCCGCCAGAGCCGGGATGTCCTCTGGTCGGTCACGGAGCGGGGGGAGTGCCAGGGTCAGGGCTCCCAGTCGGAAGAACAGATCCTGGCGGAATCCGGATTCCTGGATCAGGGTGCTCGCCTCCCGGTGTTCAGTGCTGATCAGCCGGACATCCACTCCCCGGTCCCGCTGTTCGCCGGCCCGGCGGAACCGTCCCTCGCTGACCACCCGGAGCAGGGCCGCCTGGGCTGCGGCGTCCAGATCCCCCACATCGGCCAGTACCAGGGTCCCCCGGTCGGCCGACTCCAACACCCCGGACCGGGTGCCCTGCCCAACCGCCCCCTCGTCGGGAGACCGACCGAAGAGCTCCTGGTGGAGGTCGACACCCGTGACGGAGGCGCAGTGAAACTCCACCACCGCTTCGGCGGTTCGCGGGCCGTGCTGGTGCAGCCAGCGGGCCAGGACCCCCTTGCCGGTGCCCGTCTCACCGAAGAGCATGATCGGAGTCGAGGCCGCCAGCACCCGCTGGGACTCCTGTTCCAGACGACGGATCGCCGGACTGGTGCCCAGGAACGGCTCGAGGCCGTGACTGTCGCGCCGGGCCTGGAAGGCGTGGCGGTGGCGCTGCTGCTCCAGAATCCTCTCCAGCAGGGTCAGCAGGGGCGGCAGCGCGACGGGCTTGGTCAGGAAGTGCGCCGCCCCCTCCTGGATTGCCTGAACCGCCAGGTCCACCGTGCCGTAGCCGGTCAGAATCACCACCGGAACCTCGGGGCTTTCCCGATGGAAATCGGACAGGATGTCGAGGGCGGTCCCATCCGGGAGCTGGTAGTCCAGGAGGGCGAGATCGGGAGGACGTTCGGCCAGGCGGCTCCGGGCCTCGGCGCAGGACCCTGCTTCCGCCACATCGTACCCTCGGGCCGCGAGGGCCGCCCGGAGGATCTCGCGGGTGCCGGTATCGTCGTCCACCACCAGGACTCTCGCAGGGGCTCCGGTCACGGTCTCTCCCATGTCAGGTTCTGAACAGTATGGCTCGACTAGATTATCGGACGGTCCGCCCCGAACTGAATGGTCCCCCCCCCGACCCGAGGTTGTCGCATGGTCCGGCCCTCCATGCTGCTGGCACTGGTCCTCTTCACCCTCGGCTGCTCGACGGGGGCCCCGGACACCATCCTGCTCGGCAAGGTCTGGACCGGGGACCCTGAGCGGCCCTGGGGCCAGGCCGTGGCCATCCGGGGGGATTCGATCGTCCAGGTCGGCGACAGCCTGGAGATCCTCGGGCTGGCCGGGCAGGGGACCGAGCTGGTCCGGGTCGGGTCAGGGCTGATCGTGCCCGGCTTCCAGGACAACCACACCCACCTCGTTCAGGGGGGCTTTCAGCTCGCGGGGGTGGACCTCCGGGATGCGGACACCCCGGAGGAGTTCACCAGGCGGATCGCGGAGCATGCCCGAACCCTGGCCCCGGGGGAGTGGATTCTGGGAGGGGATTGGGACCATGAGCAGTGGCCTGCAGCCCCGCTGCCACGACGGGACTGGATTGACTCAGTAACCCCCGACAATCCGGTCTTCGTCTCCCGCCTCGACGGTCACATGGCTCTGGCCAACAGTGCCGCGCTGGCCGCTGCCGGAATCACCGCCGCCACCGAGGAGGTGGCCGGTGGGACGATCGTGCGGGGACCGGGCGGCTCCCCTGCCGGGGTCCTCAAGGATGGCGCGATGGGACTGGTCTCCCGGGTGATTCCCGAGCCGTCTGCCGCCCAGCTGGATACCGCGCTCACCCGGGGGATGGCCCATGCCGCCTCGCTCGGCGTCACCGGGGTGACCTTTGTCAGCACGACCTGGCCGGAGGTCGCCGCGCTCCGGAGGGCCGAAGCCGCGGGAACCCTGACCCTGCGGATCAGCGCCTACCCCTGGTTCTCCGATTGGCGGACGGTGGCCGATTCACTCCCAGCTCTGGGGGTGGGGAGTCGCTGGCTTCGGGTGGCCGGGGTCAAGGGAATGGTCGATGGATCTCTGGGCAGTACCACGGCCTGGTTCTATGAACCGTACCTCGACGAGCCCCGGACCGCGGGACTCACTGTGACACCGGTGGACTCGGTCGCCGCCTGGGTCGGTGCGGCCGACTCCGCCGGGTTGCAGGTGATCGTCCACGCCATCGGCGACCGGGCCAATGACGTCCTGCTGGCCATCTTCGATTCGGTGGCCCAGGCGCACGGTCCCCGGGATCGCCGCTTCCGGATCGAACATGCGCAGCATCTGAGCCGGGCGGGCATTGCCCGCTTCGCGGCCCTCGGGGTCATCCCCTCGATGCAACCCTACCACGCCATCGATGACGGCCGGTGGGCCGCCATGCGGATCGGGCCTGCCCGGATCAAGACCACCTATGCCTTCCGGAGTCTGCTCGATGCCGGGGCCCGGCTCACGTTCGGCTCCGACTGGACGGTCGCCCCGCTGGATCCCCTGCTGGGGATCGACGCGGCGGTCTCCCGCCGGACCATCGATGGTCGGAATCCCGGGGGCTGGGTGCCGGAGGAACGGATTACCGTCGAGGAGGCGCTTCGGGCCTACACGGTGGCCAACGCGTACGGGGTCTTCGGGGAAGGGTGGACCGGGACGTTGAAGCCGGGCTACCAGGCGGATCTGGTGGTGATCGACCGGGACATCACCACCCTGCCGGTGGGGGAGATCGGGTCCGCCCGGGTCGTCCGGACCCTGGTCGGTGGTCGGACGGTGTTTCAGCGCTGAACGCCGCCCACCCGCTGGACTACGGAAGTGCGATCCGGAGGAGAGCTTCGTCTCCGCTGGCGAGTTCCACCAAGAAGAGGACGGTTCCCTTCGTGGACTGACCCTGCCGCGATTTGGCGGACTCCCACTGAGTCTCCATCTTGGAGGCAGGAGGTGTCCTGTGACACAGCGCCCCCGGCGATTCTTCGGTCCTCAGTACCAGCAGGAAGCGGTGCAAGAGCGATGGACGGATTCTTCCAAAGCGTGCAGGGCCTCTCCAAGGGCCTCTCAGCAGGCTGGTTGCGTGGGGAGGGATCCGGTGACGATTGCGCGATTCCTCGCTGGTGGTGACCTGCCCGCCCGTCCCAGAACCCAGCGACGCCGCCGGTTATGGCGCCCGTGGGGGTTCCTCCCATCCCTTGTCCTCGCCGTTCTGGGTGTAGCGTCCACCGTACAGGGTCAGACCGTCCGGGTGCGCGTCTTGGAACAACCCTCCATGTCACCCATTGTTGGTGCCTTGGTGCGAATTGCTCATGGCGATACCGTCGCGGCCCTTGGGCTGACCAATGACGGCGGTTCTATTGCGCTGACGGTCCCCCACCCCGGGCACTACGTCCTCAGGGTTGCTCGCATCGGTCATTACAATGCTGAGGAGTGGCCCGTCGAGGTTCGTTCCGGCGACCAGACCCGGGTGACGCTCACCGTGAACAGCAGCCCCGTGGAGTTGCCCACCATCACGGGCCAGGGCCGGTGGCATTGCGGTGACCCCGGGACGGACCGCGCCGCTGCCGCCGCCGTGTGGGAACAGGCCCGCAGCGCCCTGGTGGCGACCCAGCTGTCTCAACTGGGGCCACGCCGCTACCGTCGGCGCACATTCGAGCGGGACCTCACGGTGGGCGGGGCCATTCGGACTGAGAATGTTTCTCCTGAGCGGACGGGGGCTGGACTCCCGTTTCGAACCCTTCCCCCGGAACGGCTCCTCAGCGACGGTTTCGTGCGGTGGTTTGACGACAACCCGACATTCTTCGCCCCGGATGCGGCCCTCATCATTTCGGACCAATTCCTTGCAAGCCACTGCTTCCGGGCTGTGCCAGGTCCCGACAGCCTGCCGGGCTGGATCGGTCTGGCCTTCGAGCCAGCACCAGAAACCCCCTACCCGGACATCAAGGGCGTTCTCTGGGTCGCGTCCGGGAGCGGCGAGTTGCAAGCGGTTGAGTTCAGGTATGTCAGTCCCCGGCACGAGGCGGTTGTCGAGGAGTCAAGTGGGCGAGTGGCCTTTCGTCGACACCCGACGGGCGAGTGGTATATCCCTGCGTGGTCGATTCGCATGCCACGCCTCAGCCGGGCGCGGGGCGCCCAACCGGCGGCGGGTGAGCGGGAGCAGCTGTCCGTGGTTGGATACCTGGAGTCGGGGGGCAGCGCCATCCCGGTGGAGGCCCCGACCAGCGGCTTTGCGACGACGGTCACTGGCCACGTCTTCGACAGCTTGAGCGGGCGCGGGCTGGCTGGCGTCGTCGTCCGCCTGGCCGGAGCGGACGAGAGCACCATCACCGACTCGGTCGGTACGTTCGTGCTGAAAGCAGGGGTGGTCGGCCCTCGCGTCCTGACGTTTGACCACGAACTCTTCTCGCTGGCCCCCACCCGCCGGGAGGCCGTGGTACAGCTGACGGCGGGCGCCACCACCCATGTGACCACCTCGATCCCCGGAATCAAGACGGTGGCGGGGGAGCTGTGTGCTGGACAGCCCGGTGGGAGTGGGGTGCTTGGTCTGGTCAGGGGCCAGGAAGGCTTTGAGACGGACGCGATCGTGGTCGAGGCGGTCTGGTTTGCCAGAGCCGGAACCACCGCCATTCGCAGGATCGCCGAACGTACCTATCCCGATCCCCGCGGAGCATGGGCGTTCTGTGATCTTCCCGGCGGCCAGGACATCAGCCTGCTGACAATCGTGCGGGGCAGTCCGGTGAGTGCACAATCGGTCCGCGTCGTTGCCGGTGAGTTCAGTTGGCATGTCCTTGCACGGGCAGCTGACCGGACCGCGGTTATGCTGTCCGGCACTGTGGTTGACGAGGACAGGGCCGCCCCGCTCGAGGGTGTGGACATCGTGGTGCTCGAGCTCGACCGCCAAGCTACTACCGGACCAGAGGGCGCGTTCCAATTGTCCTTTGTTCCGCCCGGTACCTATCGCGTCCTCGCCAGGCGGCTCGGGTACCAGCCGCTGGACACCGTCCTCGTTGTGTCTGAGGGCAGGGACCTTCGTGTTGTCGTGGGCCTGAGACGACTCCCCACCGTGCTGCCGGAGCTTTCGGTGGAGGCTCCAGCCATGGCACTCAGCCCGAACATGACGGGCTTCGCGGAGCGCCAGCGCACCACCTTCGGACGACATTTTACCCGCGACGATCTGGACAGGGTGAACTTTTCGACCCTGGCGGATCTCTTGCGGGGGATTCCGCGGGTGACGGTCATCCTGGTCGGCAGCGAGGCCGCGGCTGCCAGCAGCACTCGCACCAGCATCGAGGGTCCCCGGTACGAGCGCCCCTGGCCCTCAGCCTGTTATATGCAAATCGTTTTCGACGGCGCCAGCGTTTGGGCACCGGGTCGGGGAACTGGACGCCCGTACAATGTCAATCAGCACTCGATCCGGTGGCTCCAGGGCGTCGAGGTCTATACCGGGGCCGATACGCCTATTATGTTCGGCGGGACGGGCTCGGCGTGCGGCACGATCGTCTTGTGGACCCGCGAGCGCCAGGATGTAGAGCTGCTGGAGGAGTATCGTGATGGCCTCAGGTCCACGCTGGCCTTGGTGACCCACCCGGTCTACCATGGCGGGCCGGGTGAACTTCTGCCATAGTCCTGCCCACTGGGCCCGAGTGGGTTGCCACCCTGCAAAGGGTTCGGAAATGCGACCGAGGCAGGGTATCTTTCTCCCCTGGCGCAGACCTTCACGACTTTACCAGGAGCCTCGACCATGGCAACTCGGCCGAGCACCCGGAGCAGGGCCTCCACCCGCCTCGACAAAGCTGAGCTGCTCGACCTCTATCGGCTGATCTATCTCTCGCGTCGGGTGGACGACAGGGAGATCCAGCTCAAGCGGCAGAACAAGATCTTCTTCCAGATCAGCGGGGCGGGCCACGAGGCCGTCCTGGCTGCGGCCAGCAAGGTGCTGCGGGCCGGGTACGACTGGTTCTACCCCTACTATCGCGACCGGGCCCTCTGTCTCGGGCTGGGGATGACCCCCACCGAGATGCTGCTGAGCGCCGTGGCGGCGGCGGACGATCCCAACTCGGGTGGCCGGCAGATGCCCTCCCACTGGGGGCACCAGGACCTCAACATCGTGAGCTCCTCCAGCCCCACCGGGACCCAGTTCCTCCAGGCGGTCGGGGCGGCGGAGGCGTGGCTCCGCTACCACCTGATCGAGGCGATTCCCGAGCGGAAGGCCGCCTCGCCTGGTGACGAGGTGGTCTTTGTCTCCTGTGGAGATGGCACCACCTCCGAAGGGGAGTTCTGGGAGTCGCTCAATTCCGCCACCAATCTCAAGCTGCCGGTGGTCTATCTCGTCGAAGACAACGGCTACGCCATCTCGGTCCCGGTCGAAGTCAACACCGCCGGGGGCTCCATCTCCAAGCTGGTATCCGGGTTCCCGGGGCTGTTCGTGCAGGAGGTGGACGGGTGTGATCCGCTCGCGTCCTACGATGCGATGAGCGCCGCGGTGGACCATGCCAGGTCCCGGCAGGGTCCAGCCCTGGTCCACGCCCACGTGATCCGGCCCTACAGCCACTCGCTCTCGGATGACGAGGTGCACTATCGGGCACCCGCCGAGCGGGAGGCCGAGGCGGCGCGCGATCCGGTGACCACCTGGCCGGGCTATCTCCTGGCGCAGGGAGTGGCCACCGAGGCCGAGCTGGAACAGATCCGGCAGCAGGTGGAGGAAGAGATCACCGTCGCCACGGAAATCGCCCTGGCCGCGCCCCAGCCGGCGACCGATTCGATCTACCAGTATGTCTACTCGCCCGACGTGGACCCCACGTCGGAGCAGTTCGACACCGAGGACGATCCCCAGTTTACCGGCGACCCCACCACCATGGTGGACCTGCTCAACGCCTGCATGAAGGATGAGATGGTCCGCGATCCGCGGATCATCATCTTCGGCGAGGACGTGGCAGACGCGAGCCGGGAGGACAGCCTGGAGCAGGTGAAGGGGAAGGGCGGGGTCTTCAAGGTCACCTGGGGTCTCCAGAAGCAGTTCGGTGGCGACCGGGTATACAACTCACCGCTGGCCGAGGCCAACATCGTGGGCCGGGCCATCGGACTGGCCACCCGCGGCCTCAAACCGGTGGTGGAGATCCAGTTCTTCGATTACATCTGGCCCGCGTACATGCAGATCCGGAACGAGCTGGCGCTGCTCCGGTGGCGGTCCAATAACACCTTCGCGGCGCCGGTGGTGATCCGGGTGACCTACGGCGGCTACCTGAAGGGGGGCGCGCCCTACCACTCCCAGACCGGGGCCGCCGTTTTCACCAGTATTCCGGGGCTCCGGGTGGTCTGCCCCGCCACGGCGCTCGATGCCAACGGGCTGCTCCGGACCGCTATCCGCTGTGAGGATCCGGTGCTCTTCCTCGAGCACAAGCATCTCTACCGGCAGACCTACAACAAGGCGCCACACCCCGGCCCCAACTTCATGATTCCGTTCGGCAAGGCCCGGGTGGTCCGGGAGGGGAACGACCTGACGGTGGTGACCTACGGGGCAGTGGTGCAGCGGACCCTGGTGGCGGCCAAGGAGCTGGAGGAACAGACCGGGAAGACCGTCGAGGTGATCGACCTGCGGTCCCTGAGTCCGGTGGACTGGGACACGATCTACCCTTCGGTCCGGAAGACCGGCCGGGTGATCGTGGCCTACGAGGATGCGTTGTCGTGGGGGTATGGTGCCGAACTCGCCGCGCGGATCGCCGATGAGTCCTTCGCCTGGCTCGACGCCCCGGTCCGCCGGGTGGCGTCGACCGATACCTTTGTGGCCTACGCGCCGGAACTGGAGGAGGTCATCCTGCCCCAGGTGCCTGGCATCCGGGCCGCCATGGAGGACATTCTCCGCTTCTAGCCGGCGGGCTTCCGGCAGATCATGATCTCGGTGCTCCAGCTCTCGCGGCAGCTGGCGGTCAGCCACCGCTCCAGAGGGTAGAGCGCCGCTCCCACCAGCCAGCCGAGCGGCTCCGCCACCGCCGCGGGTGCCACCATCGCGGTCCACCCGAGCCGGGCCAGCCGCGACCGGGTATCGGCCGGATAGTTCATCAGCACGAACATCGGCACCCGATCCACGATCTCGAATCCGGCCTGCCGGACCAGCCGTTCGCTGTCCGCCAGGGAGCGGCTGGCCTGGTGGGTGACCCGTTCGGTCCCGTGACGCAGGAAATTGTCGGACCAGATGAACCAGCCCCCGGGTGCCAGGAGCCCGGCGATGTTGGTGAGGGCAGTGGCGTACTCGGTATCCTCGACGATGTGAAACAGGACGTCCATGGCGCTGACCGCCGTGAACGATCCTGCAGCGAGGGGCAGGTCGGAGGGGAGTGGGCGGCCGATGTCAGCTCGGAAGAACCGATCGTCGGGGAACCGGAGGCCGAGGGCATCCACCGCGACCTGGGTGATGTCGAGCCCGGTGACCCGGGCCACGCCGAGCTGGCGCCACTGGTCGACGTAGAAGCCGGTTCCCGACCCGATATCGAGAACCTCCGTGCCGGCCATCGGAAGCCCCAGCCCGGCCACCAGCCGGGAGAACACCCGGGCCCGGATCCGGTACATCCAGGCGTTGTACTGCCGGCCCAGCCGGAGATAGCCAACGCCGGCCAGGGAATACTGCTCCCCGAGCCGGCGTTCCCAGTACTGGCGGACGTCGAACTGGTCGGTCAACCGAGCGCCTGACGGACCTCGCTGGCGGCCGCGATGGCGTGGTCCACATCGCGGGACAGCGCCCGGGCCTGCTGGGTCGCCATGGTCAGATCGCCGCCGACGGCCCCGATCCCCATCGACTTGAGGCGGAGCAGATCGAATCGCATGTTCTGCATCGCCAGCACGCTCGACTCCAGCCGGTCCGCCACCATGCCCCGGCGGCCGATCAGGTCCTGGTAGGCCCGCTTCTGCTGCTCCAGCAGGGTCGCCCGCCGGTTCCGCTCTTCGCCCTCGGGCTCCTCCGACACCTTGGCCAGGCGTTCTTCGATCCGGGCCAGCCCGTCGGCGTTGAGGTTGGCGTCCATCGAGTGCAGGGTGCGAGCCATCTCCAGCGCCTTCTCATAGAGCCCGTCAGCCGTCCCGGCGACGTCGGGGAGCTGCTCGCGATCCGACGCCGGCAGCCGAGCCAGCAGGGCCTGGATCGCCTTGCGGTCCTCGAACACCTGGAGCATGGACTGGTAGTGGATCCCGAACTCCTCCCGCTTGGGCTGGGCCAGGGTGGCGCGCGCCTTCTGGCCCCGCGCCTGGATCGCGTCCGGCGCCGGTGGGCGATTCAGCACGTCGCGCCAGCTGTACCCGGCCTGCCAGAGTTTGGCGTAGTTGGTGAGCAGTCCGATCCCCATCCCGGCGGTGGGGAAGATGAACCACGGCGCATCCAGGCCGGTGGCGACGTTGATGAAGAAACAGCCGATCGAGACGGCCGCCCACCGGGCAAAATGGCCGCGGACCTTCTGGACGATGACCGGCTCCCCGGTATCCCGGAGCCCGAGATCCTGCATCTCGGAGGCCCGGACCCACTCACCCCGCTCGTTGCGGATCCAGCGCGAGGCCTGGCGAGCCGGACTGTCCGGCCGCTCGCCCCGGCGGGCTGGCAGCTGACGCTCCCGATCCGCTGGGGATTCGGTCCGGGGACGGGTCCGGGCCCGTTCGGCGGTGCGCGACGTTCTGCCGGTCCGGGAGGCGCCCGCCGTCCGGGCCGCCGGGACCGTGCCGGTGGGGCGATAGCCGCCCACACTGCGGCTCTCCAGCGCCCGCCGCAGGGCGTCGGCGGTGGGCCACCGGTTCTCGGGATCCTTCTCCAGGCACCGGCTGACGGCCAGTGAGAGGTCCTCTGGAATCGAGGCGTCCTGCAGGTGGAGAATCGGCGCCGCCTCGGTGATCTGCTTCATCAGCACCGCCGCCACGGTCGGTGCATTGAACGGGAGGTCGCCGGCCAGCATCTGGTAGGTGACCACGCCGAGACTGTAGAGATCGGACCGGCCGTCGAGGGTCCGTTCCCCGGCCGCCTGCTCCGGGCTCATGAACTGCGGCGTCCCGATCGCGATCCCCGCCCCGGTGAGGGTGGCGCCGCTCGAACTGGACAGCGCCTTGGCGATCCCGAAGTCGGTGACCATCACCCGGCCGCGAGTGCCCTCCAGCAGGATGTTGTCGGGTTTGATGTCGCGATGGATGACGGAGACCGCATGGGCGGCGCTCAGGGCATCGGCGGTCTCCCGCATGATCCGCCGGGCTTCTTCGGGCGGCAGCCGGCCCCGCCGCTTGAGCCGGGCACCCAACGACTCCCCCTCGACCAGTCCCATGATGAAATAGACCAGCCCGTTCCCATCACCCACGTCGTGGATCGGAACGATATGGGGATGGGACAGCCGGGCGGAGGTCTGCGCCTCACGGGTGAATCGCTCCCGGATTTCCTTCTGAAAGGCGAGTTCAGGAGGAAGCACCTTGATCGCGACCCGTCGGTGGAGTCGCTCATCACGGGCCCGAAAGACGACCCCCATCCCGCCGCGGCCGATCTCTCCCTCGATGGTGTAGTCGTTACCCAGGGCCTCCTTCAGCCTTGCGGCAAG
Organism: uncultured Gemmatimonadaceae bacterium; assembly: GCA_964364615.1. Classification (GTDB taxonomy): domain Bacteria; phylum Gemmatimonadota; class Gemmatimonadetes; order Gemmatimonadales; family GWC2-71-9; genus SZUA-320. Next base: position 1,471 of record CAYINH010000012.1, on the reverse strand, counting down.
CGGCTTGTCGGCTACGTCGGTCATCGCCTCGCGGGTTCCTCGCCTGACGGAAGATGGAATGGGCGAATCCACAATCTAGACCATCCCGCCCCGACGGCAACAGCGCCAAGCCCCGGTCTTCCATCCCGGTCATTTTGGCAGGGCCGGACGGGTGCTCCGGGACGGTCCCTCTTGGGCGGAGAACCGTTCGGGCCGAAACTGCGTATTGTTTCAAGGAGAACTCCAGAGGGCCTCCCAAGTGGCACGGGGCCTGCCCTTCCACAGAGGAAAGGGTCTCCCGGGGCCCAATTGCGTGCCGAGTCGGCATGACCCCGGACCGGACGAGAGGAAATGGCTATGGCTGAGCGATACACGATTCCGGTACTGCCCCTGCGCGATGTGGTGCTGTTCCCCGGGGTGACCACCCCGATTGGAGCGGGCCGACCGGGCACCCTGCGGGCCATCGAGGCAGCGGTGGCCTCGGAGGACAAGCTGATCTTCGCGGTCTCTCAGCGGAGCAACATCGAGGACGTCACCCCGGAATCGCTCCACACCATCGGGACCCTGGCCCGGATCGGGCAACTGCAGCGCGGACTGGGCGGCGTCCAGCTGCTGCTCCACGGGGAGAAGCGGGCCATCGCGATGCACATCAGCGAGCACGACGGGTATCTCCAGGCCATCGTGCGCGAGGCGGAGGAACTGCCTCCCCTCAGTGTCGAGGACCCCGGCTTCGTGGCGCTGCATCGGGAGGTCCGGGCCCGGGCCGCCGAATTGGGCCAGAAGTCCGGGTTGCCCGACGAGGTCGTCCAGCAGGTGCTGAGTGGAGTGGCCGAGCCGGGCAAGTTTGCCGACCTGGTGAGCGGATACATCGACATCACCCCGGTCCAGCGCCAGGCCCTGCTCGAGACCCTGTCGGTCGATGAACGGCTGCGCCGGGTGCTAGTACACGTCCAGCGGCAGATCTCGGTGCTCGACGCCCAGGAGGACATCAAGAGCCAGGTCCAGGAGGAACTCGGCGAGCGGCAGCGGGAGATCTTCCTCCGGGAGCAGCTCCGGCAGATCCGCCGGGAACTGGGCGAGGACGACGAGGCCGACGAGCACGAGGAGCTGCGCCGGAAGCTCGACGAGCTCGAGCTGCCCGCGGTGGCGCGCAAGGAGGTCGATCGGGAACTGGCCCGGCTCCGCCGGATCGGCCGCGAGTCGATGGAGTCCCAGGTCATCCGGAACTTCCTGGAGACGGTGCTCGAGCTGCCGTGGAGCGTCCGGACCGAGGATCACATCGACCTCGCCGAGGCGGGGAAGATCCTCGACGAGGATCACTACGGGCTCAAGGACGTCAAGGACCGGGTGCTGGAGTTTCTGGCCGTCCGCCAGCTCCGGTCGGCTACCCAGCCCGAGGAACCGGAGGAACCCGAGGCGTCGGAAGATGCGGCCGATCGGGAGACCGACGTCCTGCTCAAGACCCTCGCCGCCGCGGCGGGCAGGACTCCTG
>CAYINH010000011.1:0-19281 GCA_964364615.1 uncultured Gemmatimonadaceae bacterium | reverse complement strand
ACGCCGAACTGGAGGCCCGCCGCCGGGCCGAGGCCAGCGGGCTCTTCTATCTCTCCCCCTATAACGACCCCGGAGTCGTGGCGGGGCAGGGCACCGTCGGGGCCGAACTGGCGCGCCAGACCGAGCGGCTCGACGCCCTGTTCATCGCGGTTGGCGGCGGTGGACTGATCGCGGGGACCGCGGCCTGTCTCAAGGCGATCCAACCTGACCTGACGGTGGTCGGCTGCAGCCCCGAGGCCTCCAGGGTGATGTTCGAATCGGTCCGGGCCGGCCGGATCCTGGACTTGCCATCGGAGCCGACCCTGTCGGACGGGACCGCCGGAGGCGTGGAGTCCGACGCGATCACCTTCCCGCTCTGCCGTGCCCTGGTGGACCGGTGGCAGCTTGTCTCGGAAACCGACATCGCCGAAGCCATGCGGGTGGCGATCGACCAGGATTCCCAGTTGATCGAAGGAGCCGCCGGCGTGGCCCTGGCCGCGGCCCGGACCATGGCGCATGAATTCCCCAGAGGGGTCCTCGGGGTGGTGCTGTGCGGGGGAAATGTGGGGACCACGACGCTCCGCCGGGTGCTCTGTTAGCTTGCTCCAGGGCCCCCCTCGGCCCTGACCAAGCGCCATACTCCTCAAGCCCGCTGGTGACGTGATGACCGGACGCCGTGTTGCCGTTGTCGCCCTCCTTCTGCTGCCCGTGGCCGCTCAGGGCCAGCAAACCTCCCCGCTCGGCCGGGAGGTCGACCGCCAGGTGGATGCGGTGATGCCCAGGGTGGTGACCTGGCGACGCGACATTCACCAGCACCCCGAGCTTTCCAACCGGGAGTTCCGGACCGCCAAGCTGGTAGCCGATCATCTCCGGTCGCTGGGAATCGAGATCCGGACCGAGGTGGGCCACACCGGTGTGGTCGGAGTGCTCAAGGGCGGCAAACCGGGGCCGGTAGTGGCGCTCCGGGCCGACATGGATGCCCTGCCGGTGACTGAGCAGGTGGACCTGCCGTTCAAGTCGGTGGCGCGAGCCACCTTCAATGGTCAGGAGGTCGGGGTGATGCACGCCTGCGGCCACGACAACCATGTGGCGATTCTGATGGGCGTGGCCGAGGTGCTGGTCAAGGTCAAGGATCAACTGCCTGGCACGGTCAAGTTCATCTTCCAGCCGGCCGAGGAGGGACCGCCGGCTGGTGAGGAGGGCGGCGCCGGGCTGATGATCAAGGAAGGGGCGCTCGATAATCCGCGGCCCGGTGCCATCTTCGGGCTCCACGTCTGGCCTGATCAGGTCGGGACGATCGGCTACCGGTCAGGCCCGCTGATGGCGGCCTCCGACTGGCTCGACATCGTGGTCAAGGGCCGGCAGACCCACGGCGCCCAGCCCTGGGGCGGGATCGACCCGATCGTGATCTCGTCGCAGATCGTGCTGGCGCTGCAGACGATCGCCAGTCGGCAGGTGGACGTGACCAACGTGCCGGCCATCGTGACGATCGGGAGTTTCCAGGGCGGCAACCGGGGGAACATCATCCCCGACAGCGTGGTGATGCAGGGCACGGTCCGGACCTTCGACGAGAAGATGCGGGCCGACGTGAAGAACCGAATCCGCCGGACGGTGGAAAACATCGCGGCGAGTGCCGGGGCCACCGCGAGGGTGTCGTTCGGGACCGGCAGCAACCCGGTGACCTACAACGACCCGGCCCTCACCGAGCGGATGCTGCCGACCCTGCTGCGAACGGCCGGCGCCGCCCGGGTCCGGATCTCCCCGCTCTCGACCCCGGCCGAAGACTTTGCCCTCTTCCAGAAGGAGATCCCGGGATTCTTCTTCTTCCTCGGCGTGACCCCGGTGGATGTCGACCTCGCCACGGTGCCGCGGAATCACTCGCCATTCTTCTTTGCCGATGAAGCCGCCCTGCCGGTCGGGGTCAGGGCGCTGGCCCATCTGGCGGTCGACTACCTCTCCAAGGCCCCGAAGCCATGAGGTTCCGGCAGTTCCTGCTCGCCGGAGCGGTCCTGGGCGCGGCCTGCTCCAAGGAGCCGACCGCGATGACCATGGTCATCCTCGGGGCCACCGTGTACGATGGCTCCGGCCTGTCCGGGATCGTCACCGATGTCCGGCTGGCCGGGAGCCGAATCGCTGCGATCGGGAACCTGGTCCCCAAATCGGGGGAATGGGTCTTCAACGCCGAAGGCATGGCGCTGGCCCCGGGATTCATCGACACCCACAGCCACGCCGACCGCGGGATCTTCGACGACCCCTCGGCGCTGGCGGCGGTGAGTCAGGGGATTACCACCGTGGTGGTGGGGAACGACGGCGGGTCGCCCTATCCGCTGGCCGATTTCTATTCCCGGCTCGACTCCGCTCCCGCCGCCATCAACCTGGCGTCCTACGCGGGGCACGGCTCGCTTCGGCATCAGGTGATGGGCGACGACTATCGACGGGTGGCCACCCAGGTCGAGGTCGACAGCATGAAGTCGCTGCTCTACCGGGAACTCGACGCGGGAGCGCTGGGGCTGTCGACCGGGCTGGAGTACGATCCCGGGATCTACTCCGACTACCAGGAACTGCTCCACCTCACGCAGGCCGCCTCGGCGGAGGGCGGCCGCTACATCAGCCATCTCCGGAGTGAGGACCGCGACTTCTGGCCGGCGATCGACGAGATCATCCGGTTGGGACGCGATGCCGGGATCCCGGTCCAGATCAGCCACATCAAGCTGGCGATGCGGAGTCTCTGGGGGAAAGCCGACAGCCTGATCGCGCTGCTGGATGCCGCCCGGGCGAGTGGAGTGGAGATCACCGCAGACATCTACCCGTACCCCTACTGGCAGTCGGGGATGACGGTGCTCTTTCCGGAGCGGAACTTCAGCGACAGGGCCGCGGCCCACTTTGCGTTGCGAGAAATCGCCGCGCCGGAGGACATCCGGTTCAGCGCCTTCGATCTCGAGCCCGGCTATGTCGGGAAGACGCTGGCCGAGGTGGCCCGGAGTCGAGGAGGTGATCCGGCCACGACCCTGCTGGCGATGATCCGTGAGGTGGCAGCGGCGGAAGCGGCCGGACGGCCTGCCAACGAGACGATCATCGCCACCAGCATGCGGACCAGTGACATCGACCGGCTGGTGCAGTGGGAGTGGACCAACATCTGCACCGACGGGGAGCTGGACGGACAGCATCCGCGGGGGTTCGGGGCGTTTGCGAAGGTGCTGGGCGACATGGCCCGGCAGCGGGAAGTGCTCACCATGGGTGAGGCAATCCGGAAGATGACCTCGCTCCCGGCCCGGAACATGGGGTTGGCCGATCGGGGCTACATCCGCGAGCAGGCGGTGGCCGACCTGGTGCTATTCGACCCCGAACTGGTGGCCGATCAGGCGACCCTGGCCGACCCGCACCGACCCGCGGCAGGGATCGTGTCGGTGTGGGTGGCCGGTGAACTGGTCTACGATCGCGGTCAGGCGACCGGCAAGCGCCCCGGCACCGTGATCCGCCGGGGCCACTAGTCCCGATGGTCATAAATAAGATTACGTATTGTCTGGACTTCATCTGCCGGCCGGTGCATATTCCCTCCCACCGGGAGGGATGCCATGCCGCGAGAGAGTCCGTACGCCATCCAGCTGTCACGAAACGAACGCCAGATCCTGGAGGCCCGGAGTCGACAGTATACGTTACCGTATCGAGACGTCGTGCGGGCCAAGATCGTGCTGCTCGCGGCCGAAGGCCTGGAGAATACGGTCATCGGGGAACGCCTCGATCTGCCGCGCCCGGTGGTGAGCAAGTGGCGCAAGCGGTTCTTCGAGGAGCGGCTCGCGGGGCTGGAGGAGCGTCCCCGCACCGGTCGGCCGACCGTTTTTCCCCCCTCGGGTGGTCGCCCAGGTGAAAGCGCTCGCCTGTGAACTGCCCGCGACGCTGGGCCTGCCGTTGTCGCGCTTCAGCCGCGCCGAGTTGCGCCGGCACGTGGTGCAGGCCGGCATCGTGGCCGCCATCAGCGGCGTGACCATCTGGCGCTGGTTGCACGAGGACGCCTTGCGCCCGTGGAGCCGGCGGAGCTGGATCTTCCCCCGCGATCCGCAGTTCGCCCACAAGGCGGGACCAGTCTTGGACCTCTACCACCGCCGGTGGAAGGGCCGGCCGCTGTGGCCGAACGAGTTCGTCCTGTGTGCCGACGAGAAGACGCAGATTCCGATCCGGACGCCCTGTCATCCCATCGTCCCCCCGTGCCCGGGCCACGCCCTGCGCGTCGAGCATGAGTACCGCCGGCACGGCGTCTGTGCCTATCTGGCGGCCTGGGATGTCCATCGGGCCCGACTCTTTGGCCAGGTCGTGAAGAAGATCTCGATCACGGCCTTCGACGCCCTCGTCGCCGATGTCATGGCCCAAGCCCCCTATCGCTCGGCCCGCCGCGTGTTCTGGATCGTCGATGGTGGCACGATCCATCGCGGCCAACGGGCCGTTGACCGGCTCGAGGCCCGCTTCCCGAACCTCGTGCTCGTCCACCTGCCCACGCATGCCAGCTGGCTCAACCAGATCGAGATCTACTTCTCGATCCTCCAGCGCAAGGCGCTCACGCCCGCCGACTTTGCCACGCAGGCCGCGGTGGCCAGCCGGATCCTCGGGTTCCAGCGTCACTATGAGCAGATCGCCGAGCCGTTCGCCTGGACATTCACGCGCCGCGCCCTCCGCCGCCTCATGGACCGATGGGGCCTCGCCGAACCTGCGTCCCTCAAAGTTGCCGCATGAGAATACGTCATCGAACTTCTGAACCGGTGTACTAGTTACGGCGTCTTCTTCAGGGCCTTGATCGCGGCCGGGAGCGCAAAGATCGAGTCGGGCACCGGTCCGAGCTCGACGCTCTCGGTGCGGACCACCTGTTCGATCCCCATCACCTTGACCGTCACCAAGCTCGGCGACAGCACCCCCCCGTGCGCCTTGTAGTCGGTGTTGAGGGTGGTCGCCTGGAGGGCGCCCATGGGACTCTCCTGGGATCGGGCGGTGCCGTGCAGCAGTCCGGTCGCCTTGTCGTAGTACTCGGTGTACTCCTCGCCCCAGGTGGTCTTGATCTTGAGTTCGTAGCAGGTCTTCCCCTCCCACATCAGCTCCTGACTGACCGAGGCGCTGGCGAGGTACTTCTCGGGATGCAGCACGCCCAGGAGATCGGTCTGCTGGCGGAGCTGGTCGAGGGCGCGACCATCCATGATGGTGGGACCGACGGCAGGGTTGATGCTCCAGGCGGTTTCGCCATCATAGCCCGAGGTAATCTCGCCGAGGCCGGGGATGTTGGTGACGGTGTAGAACTTGTTGGGCGGGGAAGCCCAGATTTCGATTGGTGCCGAGATCCCCTGCGCCGCGACCTCCACGATGGCCAGGATGTGGCGGCTGCCCTGGTTCTCGATGGCCTTCCGCCCACCCAGGGCCTCGATGTATCGGTCCTGGACCTGCTTGACGGTCGGGAGCTGAGCGGCGGCCGTGGTGGTCGCCAGCGCGATACCGACGGCGGCGGTGGCCAGTCGGACGGAGAGACGGATCATGGGTTCCCTTCCTGTGAAGATGGCGATCGCTGGCTGGCGATCCATTGAACGGCGGCTTCGAGAACCGGATCCACTCCCCGCAGGAGGTCCTGTCTGGTGGGACGGACGACCTGGTCGGGGATCACACCGACCCCTTCGAGGACGACGCCGGTGTTGGTGATGAAGTCGGCGATGGCGTAGTAGAGCACGTCGCCGTTGGGGAGCTTGGCCCAGTTGGCCGGCAGCACCGCCCCCAAAGAGGTGGTGCCGAAGACCCGGACCCGGCCGAGCGACTGCATCCCGCCGGCAAAGACCTCGGAGGCGCTGGCGGACAGTTCGTCCTGGAGAATGGCCACCGGTCCGGCAAAGACCGTCGCCGGCTCACCGGCCGGGGTAGTGCGCCGCGGGTTGGCGGCGTAGGCCAGGTTCATCCGCCGGGTCCGGAACAGGCCCAGGGTGTCCTTCCGGTTGATGAAGTGGCCGGCCAGCCCGGACACCATCGCGGCGATCCCGCCCCGATTGCCCCGGAGGTCGAGGATCATCCCGTCGACCGGCTTGACGGCGGCCACCGCCGAGTCGAGCTGGCGCATCAGCGGAACCATCCAGGTGTTGAAGCCCATCAGCCCGACCGTGACGCCCTGGCGGCTGAGCCGCTGGCCGTAGAACCGGGCAAAGAAGGTCGGGAAGTCGCCCACTTTGACCTGCTCTCCGCTGGCGGGGACCCGGGTGATTTCCCGGCGCACCAGCTGGTCCTGTCCGTCCCGGAACTCGACCACGAAGGGGTGGCCCGGGTCACCACTCAGCCAGGCCTCGACCGCCAGCGTCACCCGGACCGGCTCGGGGTAGCGCCCCGGACGGGTCTTCACCTGCTCGATGAGCCCGGCCACCTGGTGGGTATCCACTGTGGCGACCACCCAGCCGGTCTGGACGACGCCGGCGGCGGGACCCGTGGGATCGACGCTCATCACCGTCACCGCGCCGCCGATCAGCCGGACTTCGAAGCCGGGAACCCCGGTGCCCCTGCCATCCTGATTGGCCTCGGTCGCCTCCTGGGGGAGGATCGCGAAATGGGATTGGCCCAGCCGGCCGAGCATGGTGCGGAGCAAGAGCCGGATAGTGTCGCGCGGGGCGCCAATGGCGCGGGGCCGGAGCGAATCGCGGAGGGCGAGCCAGTTGACGCCGTTGAAGGTCGAGTCGAAATGGGACTGGTAGACTTTCTGGACGGCGAGGTCAAAGGAGGCCAGCTGGCTGTCGACCACCGCCGAAGCGCTGATGGTGGCGGACTGCTGAGCTGGGGCGGCCACCGGGGCCGCCAGGGCCAGGACAGCGATGGGCAGGAACCTGTTCATCGGGGAAAGATGGGCCGAACCCGGCCCGAGGCGCCACTTTTCCCAACCGGATCCGTTGACAACGGTCGGTCCCAGGACACCTTACCAGAGTGCTTCCCTTTTGCTCAGGATGACACGACAATGCGCCGCCGCCGCGATGTTCTTCCGGTCCTGCTCCTCCTGTTGGCGATGCCGGCCAGTGCTCAGGAGCCGTTCAAGGGCTTCGACCAGTACCTCACCGGGGCCATGAAGCTCTGGCAGGTGCCCGGCCTGGCCATCGCCCTGGTCAAGGACGGCAAGGTGGTCTCGGCGGAGCTCAAGCAGCAGGGCTTCACCTTCAACCTGAAGCGGCAACCGTGATCTGGTACCCGGGCGACGCGGACAGGTATCCAGCCCGCTCGCACCGCCCTGTGGTCAGGCTGGGTGCTGCCGGGGTTCGGTCGGGTCGTCCTGGCCGAGTGGCTCGATGTTGAGTTCCATCTGGTACACCATATCCCGCAGGGTTCCCGGGTCCATCTGGCGGAGCAGCTCGCGCAGGGCCGTCAAGGCGCCAGGAATCCCGTCGGCGGTGTAGGCCTGGTCGATGTGGTCGACCAGCAGCTGGACCAGGACTTCGGGCTGCCGTTCGCGGGCGCGTTGGGCCGGAGAGCGAGGGGTGTCGGGGGTCATGGGACTCCTCCGTTCGGTAAGCGCAGACCACACGTTGTGTGTAGCATGGCCTCCGGTGCTGGAAGAAACGCTGGGGCAACCGTGAGGATTGGCTCAGGAACCCCCGGGAGTGACGGCCGGTTCACCCCTGCTTCAACCTGGCTTCAAGGGCCCCGGGGCACACTACATGTCTCGTCCGAGGTCGGCCGACTCCATGAAGGACTGGGGGGATTCATGACTCGCACCGCCACCATGCCCGTCTGGGAAGTGATGTCGCCCTCTCCGATTCCGGTCCGGCCGGACACCACGCTGGCCGAGCTGCTCGATCTGTTCGAGGTGCACGACGTCAATGCCTTTCCGGTCATCGAGGCTGGCGGGGTGCTTGTCGGCCTGGTCACCAAACTCGACGTGCTTCGGCTGCTACGGCCCGACCGCTCCCTCGAACTCCCGGAGTTTGCCTCGGTCGCCGGACGGCGGGTGAGCGAGGTGATGCGGACCGGGGTCGTCACGGTGGAACCGTCCGATCCTGCGGCGGTCGCGGCCGACCTGATGGTGGAGACAGGGCTCCGGAGCCTTCCGGTGGTCGATCGGGGTTCGGGCGATCCTGTCCTGCAGGGGATGCTGAGCCGGGGCGACGTGCTGCGGGGACTGCGGGTGGAGACCGCCGCCGGTCGGCGAAAACCCGGAGATCGCGCCGGAGAGACGGTCTAGTAGTACGGGCTGATCAGCAGGTAGACCACCACTCCGGACAGGCTGACGTAGAACCACACCGGCCACACCCGCCGGGCCAGCCGCTTGTGGGCTGGAAAGTCGGCCGAGAGGGCCCGCCAGGCGGTCATCAGGATGAAGGGGAGGGAGCCGGCGGCCAGCAGGATATGGCTGGCCAGGATCAGGTAGTAGGCAGTCCGGATTGGACCGGTGCCGCCGAACCGGGTGTCGCCGGCAAAGAGGTGGTGGGTGATGTAGGACACCAGGAACAGCGCCGAAAGAGCGATGGCGCTCAGCATGATCCGGCGGTGGAGGGCCGTGCGGCGGAGCCGGATGGCCAGGAGGCCCAGGGCCAGGAGCAGGCTCACCACCGAGTTGATCACCGCGTTGAGCCGGCCAAAGAGGTGCGGGTCGAGCCCGTCCGGCGGGGTGACCTGGACCCGGTTGAGGCCGAGGACCGCCAGGAAGACCACGGCCGACACGGCCCAGATGATCTGGGTGGCGGCCCGGTTGGAGATTCGGTTGTCGCAGCGGTCTTCAGGGCCCATGGGTGCCTCCCGGCCCAGGGAAAATAGGTGGGTTCTGCACAGGAAGTTCACCTTGCCTTCACTCCTCCGGGGCTACTGGTTGGGTACCGGACGCAGGCTTCCCGGTACCAGGACTGCGGAAGGCTGCTCCGGCTGCGGGGCGTCAAGATCCAGCAGGAGGTGAGCTGATGGTAAACCCGAGACTCCTCAGGCCACTCCTGGCGCCGGTCGCGAGGCGGGAACTCGGGCACCGGTTCGACCGCCCGACGATCCGGAGGATTCTGGACGACAGCTTCGCCAACTACATGGCCCAGCGCGACAGGCTCCCGCGGGAGGCGTCGGTGGGGGGTCGACTGATGGTGCACTTTGCCGCGCTGACCGTCGGGCTGTACCGCGCCCTGCTCAGCCAAGGGGTCACCGAGGAGGAAGCGCGGGAGCTGACCGCCGCAGTCACCTGGCGGGCATTCCGGCGGATGGCCAGCGTCCCCACCGCCCTGGCGAGAATGCGAATGGGGTCGCCCCGGACTCGGGTCAAGCGGGCCAATGACCTGTTCCGCCGGTTTCCCTTCAGCCAGCCGTCGTATCAGATGGTGGATCTCGCTTCCGGTCCCAACGTCGTGGCGTTCGACGTCCACCGCTGTCCGGTCGCCGAGTATTTCCGGAGCCATGGTCTGGGGGCGCTCTGCCAGGTCTCGTGGTGCAATCTGGACTTCCGGCTGGCCCGGGAGTGGGGGATCCGGCTCGAGCGGCCGCTCACCATCGCGGGTGGCGCCAAGCGGTGCGACTTCCGCTGGCAGGTCTGACCGGTCTGCAGGAAGCGAGGGGGATAGCTGGTCATGCCGGCACGGTCCCTTCGTTCAGCATGGCCAAGTATCGGTCATAGGCGAAGACCCGGCCACGACGCCGGCCGGTGATCTCCCGCGCAATCCCGAGCCGCACCAGCACCGCGAGCGCCTTGCCCACGGTCGGGGGCGAGAGCCCGGTCTCGGGCACCAGCCAGCTCACAGTGGCAAGCGGGCGGCGCTGCATCACCTGATGTACCCGGAAGGCGGAGCCCCCGGCGCGACCCAGCGTCCGGATAGCTTCCCGGTCCTGGTTGAAGAGCGCCACGATGGCCCGCGCGGTAGTCACGGCGCCCGCCGCCGTACCCCGAACCGCTTCGGCGAAGAAGCCAACCCAGGCCTCCCAGTCCCCGGTGGTCCGCACTTCCGTCAGGAGGTCGTAGTAGCGCTGCCGGTGCTGCTTGAGGTGAAGGCTCAGGTACAGGAGCGGCTGCTGCAACACCCCCTCGGCGCACAGGAGCAGGGTGATCAGGAGACGACCCACCCGGCCGTTGCCATCGAGGAAGGGATGGATCGTCTCGAACTGGACGTGTGCCAAGGCCGCCTTCATCAGTGGTGGAGTCCGCTCGGGCTGGTCATGGAGGAATCGCTCCAGGGCCGCGAAGCAGTCCGCCACCGACTCGGCGGGGGGCGGGACGAAGAGGGCGTTGCCCGGACGGGTGCCGCCGATCCAGTTCTGCGACCGGCGGAACTGACCGGGCTCACGATCGGTCCCGCGGCCCGAAGCGAGGAGCTTCTCGTGAACCTCGCGGACGAGCCGGGCGGAGAGCGGGAACCCCTCCCGGATGCGGCAGAGGCCATGCTCCAGCGCGGCAACGTAGCGGACCACCTCGGCCACGTCGTCGAGCGGTACCCCCGGCGCCTCCTCCAGCTCGAAAAGGAGGAGGTCCGAGAGGGAGGACTGGGTCCCCTCGATCTGGGAAGAGAGCACCGCCTCCTTCCGGATATAGCTGTAGAGGAAGAGGTCGGTATCCGGCAGGATAACCGAGACGCTGTCGAGCCGGCCGAGCGCCAGAAGCGCCTGGTCCATCACCTCGAGGTGGGCGGGGTCGAGGTCGAGCTGGGGACGCGGGGGCAGAGGATCAGGGACGAAAGCGCGAACGGGCTCGTTCCCGACGGTCGAAACGGTGCGGTATGTCCCCGTAAGTCCCCGTTTCACAACAATTTGTCCTGTAAATAAAGGGAAGTGCCCAAGCCAGATTGTTATTTAAGCTGATCGATGTTAGCTTAAATAACACTCAAACGCAACCGGCGCTTCGACAGACCCGGACAACCTGCCGATGGTGGCAGCAGGCAGGGCGACCGGTGGCTACGGAACCATCGGGTACTGGGGCGCAAACTTCATGTTGTACCACATGAAGCTGTAAAGATCAGCGCTCTCATCCAGCCGCTTGGCAGTACTCACCGCACCATGCCCCGACTTGGTCTCGATCCGGATCAGCACCGGATTGGGACCCGCATGCATCTCCTGCAACGTCGCCGCGAACTTGAACGAGTGAGCCGGCACCACCCGGTCGTCGTGGTCGGCGGTGGTGACCAATGTGGCCGGGTAGGCGGTCCCGGGCTTCAGGTTATGGAGCGGCGAATACCCCAGCAGGTTCTGGAACTGGGCCGGGTCATCGCTGGAGCCGTACTCGGCGGCCCAGTTCCACCCGATGGTAAAGGTGTGGTAGCGGAGCATGTCCATCACCCCCACCGCCGGCAGTGCCACATGGCACAGGTCGGGGCGCTGGGTCATCACCGCGGCGACCAGGAGCCCGCCATTGGAGCCGCCCTGAATGGCGCACCGCTCGGTGCTGGTGTAGCCGTTGGCCTTGAGGTACTCGGCGGCGGCGATGAAATCATCGAACACATTCTGCTTGTTGAGCAGCATCCCGGCCCGGTGCCAGGCCTCGCCGTACTCGCCCCCGCCCCGGATGCTGGCCAGGGCGTAGACCCCGCCCTGTTCCAGCAGGGCGACGTGGAGCGGGTTGAAGCTGGGCCCCTGGGTGATGTTGAAGCCGCCGTAGGCGTAGAGCAGGGTGGGGCGCTGGCCGTCGAGCACCAGCCCCTTCCTGTGGATGATGAAGAGCGGAACCCGGGTCCCGTCCTTCGAGGGGTAGAAGACCTGCTTGGTCTGGTACGCCTCGGGGTCGAACGGGACCTCGGTGGCGCGGAACAGGGTCGAGCGGCCGGTGGCGATGTCGTACTGGTACGTCGTGGGCGGGTAGGTGAACGACGAGAAGGTGTAGAACACCTCGGTGTCGGAGGCCTTCCCGCCAAAGCCGCCGACTCGGCCGATGGTGGGGAGAACAATCTCCCGCTCCAGGGTGCCATCCAGCCGATGGACCTGGACCCGGTCGGTCACATCCACCATATAGGTGGCGATGAGCCGTCCGCCCACCGCCGAGCTGCTGGAGAGCGGTTCCGGCCGTTCTGGGAGGATCTCGGTCCAGTTGGCCTCTTCCGGGTGGGCGGGGTCGATCAGCACCACTCGGCGGTTGGGGGCGCCGCAGTTGGTGGAGACCAGGAGCCTGTCGCCCAGGTTGTCGAGCACCGAGTAGGAGTCCTTGAAACTGGTGATGACCGGCCGGAAGCCGGCCTCACTGGACTTCAAGTCACGGACCCAGAGGGCGTTGCCGTCGTTGCCGGCCACCGACCGGTCGGAGACCGTCAGGATCAGGTAACGCTCGTCGTCGGTTACCCGGACGGTGTGGAACCGCCTGGGGTGGGCCGGGTCGGCGAAGACAACCCGGTCCTGGGCCTGGGGGGTGTTGAGCTGGTGGTAGTAGACCTGGTGGTTCTGGTTGGAGCTGGAGAGCAACTTGGTGGTGTCGGACGGGGCCGGGTAGCGGGAGTAGAAGAAGCCGTCCTGATACCAGGAGATGGCGGACACCTTGACCCAGCGGATCAGGTCGGGGAGGGCACGCCGAGTGGCGGTCTCCATGACCCGGTATTCCTGCCAGTCGGAGCCGCCGGCGGAGAGCCCGTAGCCGAACCAGCGGCCGTCGGGGGAGAGTTCGGCGGCGCCGAGCCGGACGGTGCCGTCGGTATAGAGGGTATTGGGGTCGATCAGCACCTCGGGGACCCCGGTCAGGCCCTGCTGGATCATCAGGACCGACTGGTTCTGGAGCCCGTCATTGCGACTGAAGGTGTAGTACTTCCCGGTCCGGGAGGGGGCGGAGTAGCGGGGGTAGTTGTAGAGTTCCTCCAGTCTCTGGCGGAGACGGCCCCGGAAGGGGATCTTGCCGAGGTAGCCGAAGGTGACGGCGTTCTGAGCTTCGACCCACCGGGTGGTGGCGGAGGCGGTGTCGTCCTCGAGCCAGCGGTAGGGGTCGGCAACCTTGGTCCCGTGGTAGCTGTCGACGTGGTCGATCTTCCGGGTGACCGGGTAGGTCAACTCCTGGGCCGGGGCCTGGGAGACGGCCAGGGACAGGGACAGGGCCAGGGCGGCGAGGATGGCGGGTCGGGTCATTGGGCCGGTCCGGATCGGGGGGTCTGGGGAAGATGGACCCGGGGGGAGGGGGCCGCTAGCCCACCGCGCATCATCGAGAGAGGACCGCGCAGATTTTTCAATCGACGTTCGTGGCTACCGCGACGTCCGGGCGAATGGTCGTTTCCCCTCGCCTCCAGGGTGTAGGCGATCTCCTCCCTGAAACCGCTCCCACTTCGGTCGGGTGGAGAGCCTTGTCCTGGTGGATCTCAGGGCGCCTGCTACTCCATGCTCTTGACGATCGTGGCGTCCTCGACGATGACCTTGTAGACGTACCCCGCCCCGAAGTCCTTGTCGGTCCGCACCGTGCCCTTGATGGTGACCGTCTGGCCCGTGGCCGCCTGATCCATCGAGGTCACGGTAATGTCATCGGTGCCGTGGGCCGCGTCGCCGCTGCCATCCTTCAAGTGGATCCAGTTCTTGCCCATCACCCCGTTGTTGACCTTGACCACCACCCCGCGTAGGGTGACCGGCCTGCCTTCGAGGCTCGCCTTCTGGGCCCAGACCTCGGACACCGTCCGGGCGTCAGCCCCGTTGGCCTTCCTCACCTTGCCCACGGCCACCGCGGCCGCCGACTGCGGCACACCGGCATGGGGGTTCCCGCCGGGGGCCGCCATGGCCGCGCCCTCCGACGCCAGCGTCCCGAAGTACACCTCGTCGAAAGTGCGGTTCAGCGAGGTGGACGCGAACTTGGCCATCAGTATCGGATTGACCACCGTGACCACGGCCCCGGTCTCGACCTTGGCCTCGGGGATGGCGGCCCAGAGCTCGCCCCGGGACGTCCCCAGTCGAAGGTAGAGATACGGAGAGGCGGCCAGCTGCTCGAGCACCGGGCCCGTCAGCGCGCCGTCGGCCGCGGCCGTTGCGGTGAGTGACGAGGCCGAAGGAGCGGCGTCGGGTGTGGGGGTCTTCGGGCCGCAACCGGCGACGGCGGCGGCGAGGAGGAGGGACAGCGGGAAACGCATGCGGGGAACTCCGGAAACGGAATGAAGAGAAACCAGCGTCAAACCTGACTGGAATATGGCCAGGGTCCCGGGTGCCCGCCATGGGGTTCCCACAGCGCTGAATTGGCCTTGCAGCCGCGACTGCGGATGCGGGATTGTCCCGGACATGCCGCCCGATTCGATGCCTGAGCTATCCCGCGACCCCATACCCGATCTCGCCAGTCGGACTCACCCGATCCGCGGAGCGGTTCCAGCCGACTTCATGTCCAGCTCACGGGCGCCGAACGGGCAGGCTTGAAGTCACGGATTGTGACTTGAAGTCGACGATACGCCGCCGGCCGCGCCCAAACGGAAGGCCAGTGACGGCGAACTCCCCGGGGCCTGGATGTCCGGGCCACGCTGCGAGACGGGGTCGGCAACGCGACGGTCGAGATCCTGCGCTAGCGCGGAGGCGTTCAACGGCCGCCGAACGGGATCCCGAGACCAAATTTGATCTGGATATCCCGCTGCTTGATCGTCTCCGAGGTCTGCGTCCCCCCCTGGTAGCCAGCCGAATAGTTGAACAGATCCGCCCCGGCGGTCAGCGACAGCCCACCCAGGTTGAGCGCCGCCCCAGCCCCGAACACCCCCGCCACGTCAGTCTTGTCGGACTGGCTGGTGAAGGCCACTCCGCCGCGGCTGATGACGCCGACCCCGCCATTGAGGAACGCCGTCACCGGAAACGACCGGGGCAACAGGAACAGCACCACCTGACCGCTGCCGAGGAAGAGCTTGGCGTCCTCCGAGGTGACGCTCTGGCTCCCCTGCGTCACCTTGAAGGTGGTGGGGACGTAGCTCCCGGTGGCTGTGATCCCGAATCGACTCCCGAACCAGAGCCCCAGCTGACCGCCGAAGGAGGGGCCGCCCTCCAACTCCGTAATAGTGCCGCCCGTGGCCGCCTGCGACAGCAGCTCGGTGGGGATGTAGAGCCCGATCTGGGGTGCCAGGCTCAGCTTCTGCCCGGCTGCCGGACTGGCGATGGCCAGGAGGACCAGCGATACCATCAACCGCTTCATGGTGGATCTCCGGAAGATGTGAGTGAATACGGCGCGCCACGGAGTGCTCATGGGGCGCCCGCCGGCGGCGGGACCTTTTCGATCGTGATCACGGTCGACTCGATGATCGTCTTGAGCGTCCCATAACCGGTGCGATCGGCGAACTTCACCGTGTCGCTGATGGTGCACCGGGCCACCAGGACCGGGTCCGTGACGCACCATCGGCCCGGCGCCTTGAACATGAAGTTGTTCCGCGCGGCCTCCAGCAGCTGGTCGGCGTTCGGTACGACCTGTTTCATCAGCTTCATCAGGTCTGTCATGTCGGTTGGGTTAGCCTTCATCTTTTCGGCCATCGCCTGAATTTTTCCCGGGTCCATGGCCGCGATGTTTCCCAGGTCCATCGCCGGCGGCTGCGGACTCGCGGTGGGCGACGTCGTGGCCTCTCCATGACCGTGCAGTTTGATCCAGGCGGGACTGAAGATCGCCTCCCGCCCCGGGATGGCGGGCGTCCACCGACCGAGGGGATCCTTGCATCGGGTCGCGATGGCGTGAAGGTCGTGGTCGTCGGGAACGATTCTCACGGCCACCTTCGGAGCCGGCGTGGACGTCACCCCGAGCCAGAACGCGAACCCGGTGTACGGCGCGACCACGGTGGCGACCTCGCAATTCGGCCTGGAAATGAGCGCGCTTTCCTGCACCCAATAGATCGGTGCGGTCAGGTCTCTGGTCCCGGACGTCAAGGCGTACTCCGGCTCGCTGACGTCCGGCGCGAGCCCGAAGGTGATGCTGCCGGCGCCCATGATGGTACTGGACACTCCGGGGACCTCGTTGTCGAGCACGCTGACCTTGGACTGCAGGGTGATCTGGTAGTAGATGCAGCCGGCGATCTTCTTCTGGACCTCCACGACCTCTTCGGGCGGAGTCTTCTCCATCGCCTTGCGGAGGAGTTCTGTGGTCTTTTCCACGTCAGTCCGGAGACAGTCGGGGTAGACGCTCTGGGGCGGTGCGGTCGGTACTTGCCGGGCGGACAGGGGCACAGCCAGGGCCATCACCGCCGCCACAACCCCCGCAATCGTCATTCGCATGGCATGCTTCTCCTTGTGGCCGATGTCAGTTTTTGACTAGCTCCACCCTTCGGTTGTTCTGGCGGCCTTCCGGGGTCTCGTTTGTCGCGATCGGCTTCGAGCTGCCGAAGCCCTTCGACTGGAGCCGGTCGGCAGCGATCCCGTGCCCCTCGACCAGCGCCGCCATCACCGCTTTGGCCCTCGCTTCGCTGAGCTTGAGGTTGTCGGCAGGGTTGCCGGCGTTGTCGGTATGCCCCTCGACCGACAGCTTGAGGTCGGGGTGGGCTTGCAGCATCGCCCCGATTTCCTTGAGGGTGGGCGCCGATTCCGGCTTGATCCGGTCGCTCCCGGAATCGAAGAGGATCCCCTGGGTCGCCACCCGCCCCTTGGCCGAGAGCTCGTCGTAGATCGACTTGCCGCTCTCCGCGATGCGAATCCGTCCGAGGTAGAGCGGGTTTTCATCACCCCGAGCATCCAGGTCGATGTTCAAGCCGGTGGAACGGGCGAATTTCGCATTGGGAACGTTGACGAAGCGCTTCTCGTCGAGGTACACCTTTACATAGTCGCCATCTCCCAGGATACGGAGCTGGGCCGGCTTGCCGCGGTAGCGGGTCCGGGTGGCGTCATTGTAGCCATAGGGCGTCTCGCCGCCGCCGCCGCCGATCAGGCCGGCGCCCCCGCTGCCCCAACTGATGGTTGAGGTCTTGCCGTCCCGCGACTGCACCAGGGTGCCCTGCAGCTGAAACGCCGCCCCGTCGAGCACCTTGCGGTTGATGACGTCGATCTCGATGGTGAATCTCTCCGGCAGCGCCTCCGGCAACGGGAGGGCAAAGACGCTGTGGGTGGTGGCCCGAAGGAACCGCTGGCCGTCGACTTCGGCTACTTCCATGTTCCCCAATTTGAACACCAGCCGCTTGGGAAAATTGCCGACCTGGTCGTCGGAATAGTCGGTGAAGAAGATGACTCGGCTGCCGGGGATGAAGTCGTAGTTGACCCAGACCTTGGGATCGGCGGCGGGCACCGAGTCTCGGGCCGGTTTGGGCGATTGCCCCTGGACCGGCAGGGCGTGGATCAGGAGAGCGAGCGCACCGCCCATGATCTTTCCGTGGCAACCTGCCCGCCGGTACTTCCCCATGAGATTCTCCTAGTCGAGCTGTGGCCAGGCCTGGGACTTACTTGACGTCGATGGTCAGCGACGGTCGGATTCGGGTGAAGAGATAGGGACCCCGTGGCGTGACGAGCAGTGTCTGTGGGAAACCACCACCGCCGACGGCTGTCACCTCCACACTCTGCATGTCCCAGTTGGCGCTGTTGAAGCCACCGGGCGCGTTGGTGGAGATTGTGATGCTCCGTATCATCGCGCGGGGAACCGGCCCCCGGTCATGGCGCGGCCTTGATCTTCCAGACTTCGATCGCCGCGTCCCCCGGTTTGGCCGGCTTTCGGTCCCCAACCAGGCTGTCGGGCACGGCCACTCCGTCGATGAAGACCTTGGCCGGCACCCCGGCCGCGACCAGGGTTGCCCAGATCTTGGCGACCCGCTTCTGGGCGAGCTGGGGATCGGGCTCCTCGCCCTTGTCGGCCTCAGCCTCGACATACAGGGCGAAGGGTCCGGGCACTTGGGCCAGCGCCTCGGCCAATGCCGAGAGCGGCTCCTCGTAGCCGTCGTCGAAAATCTCCGTGTGGGCCACAAAGTGGACGCCCCTCAGCTCGACCCGGCCCTTGCCCTGCACCTCCTTGAGTATCCCCATCGCGGTCATCGGTCCCTTGCCGAGGAGCTTCTTCACCCCTTTGGCCGCGGCGCCGGCGCCGGCGGCGGCCAGCGGCGCCGCGGTGCCCGCCATCCCGAGCGGCGTTGCCATCATGACAGTGGAGGCCATGCCTCCCGGAAGGCCGGCCGCTGCGGCGGGATCCTGCATCGCCGCCGCTCCCAGGCCGGGGATCGGAGAGGGGCACGGGGGTGCGGCGGCGACGGAATCCTCCTCCGGCCCCGTGGCCGCCTTCTTCACGATGCCGACCAGTTTCGCCCCCGCCGTCGGGAGACCGGCAGCGGCAGCCCCCGGGATGAGCCCGGAGCCCAACCCCGGAGTCGCGGCGCAGGGGTTCGCCCCGCCGATGCCCAGCATCTGACTGATCCCCTTCCCCTTGTCACCCAGCAGGGCGTCGACCCCCTTCGCCGCGCCTACGGTCGCGAGGGTGTCGGCAACTTTCGCAACGACCTTCGCCACCGCGCTCGGCTTCTTCACCTTGGTTGGGGGCTTCGGAACCGTGTCAGCGGCTTGCCATGGGGTGGCGGCACTGAGTGGTTGCCCTGGGGCGGAGAGGAGCAGTGCCAGGAGCGCGAGGATCCTGCTGGTAGGGAAGTTCATCGGGACGTTCCTCCTCGACTCGGTCCCATGGGACCGTTTGGGGCTGGCACGGTTGCCAACAGAGGTCTCGGTTGTCAGGCGCCGGTTCACGGCAAGTCAGGTGAGAGTCGCGTATCGGGCACCCGGACCAGTATGGGAACCGCGGTGCCCGGTGCGACCTCGGGGGCGGTGGCCGGCCAACCCGGATCGTCCCGGAGCCGGCTCGCCGAGGCGCCGTAATGGACCAGTTCGTCGCGGAGTCGGATGCTTCGGCGGCGAGCCTGCAGGGTGTCGGGCCAGAATCCCGGAGCCCGCTCCGGCGGCACGGTGATCAAGTACGCCCCCTGGGCCAGGCTGAGTGCCCGAGCCACCTGGGCGAACCTGGTGGGGGAAATCGACTCGATTTCGTCCTCGCCGGGCCGGAACCGAACCTCCACCAGGGCGAGGCAACCCCGCTCGAGTTCCGCCACCATCTCCGGCAGCGAGAGCGGCCTGGCTGCGAGGCCGAGGAGCCGGGACCGGCTGCCGGAGCAGGTCGCTGTCACCGCCTGCCCGGGTGGGCCGGCGGGCGCCTGGACCTGTGCCAACCCGGCCCCCACCGGGGTCACGATCAGGAGCAGTAATGTCAACGCCGACATGGGCATACCGTCTCGGTGGCCACGGGTTCGATTGGCAGCTTCTGAGAGTCCGGGGTAGCTTCTCAGCCACGATACCGCGTGGTCATCATTCGCGGATCACAGCACAATCACCCAGCGATCTCTTGGGGCCTCGGTGTACCGACTCCGGACGTTTGGCGGGCTTTGGATGGAACGGGGCGGCGAGCGCGTCGCCCTGGCGAGCCCCCGTCAACTGGGGCTCCTCGCCGCCGTGGCCGCGGCGGGCGACTCCGGCATC
>CAYINH010000010.1:0-19360 GCA_964364615.1 uncultured Gemmatimonadaceae bacterium | reverse complement strand
TCGACGACGCTGCTGGTGTTCATCCCGGCCCTCGGGTCGTTCATTCCCTCCGATCTGCTGGGCGGGGCCAAGCAGATGCTGATCGGCAATCTGGTGCAGAACCAGTTCACCGCGGCGCGCAACTGGCCGTTCGGGTCGGCGGCCGCGATGGTGATGATGGCGGTGGTGCTGCTGGGAGTGCTGCTCTATCTCCGGCGTCGGGATCGGGATCCGGCGAAGGGGTTCTGAGGTGACGCGGATCCCTCGCTGGCTCGGCGCGGTGGTGGCGGGGGTCTACCTCTTCCTCCACGTCCCGCTCCTGATTCTGATGGCGTTCTCGTTCAACGCCTCGCGGTTCTCCGTTGCCTGGAACGGATTCACCCTGGAGTGGTACCGCGACTTGCTGGCCCGGCCCGACATTCTCCGGGGGCTGTGGCTCAGCACGGTGGTGGGGCTGACCAGCGCCGTGGTCTCGACCGGACTCGGCACCCTGCTGGCGCTGGCGTTGGCCCGCTACCGGTTTCGGGGCCGTGCGACGGTGGAGAGTCTGCTGTACGTCCCGCTGGTCACTCCGGAGATCGTGGTCGGGATCTCCCTCCTCACCCTGTTTGCCTCGGGGGGGATGGCTCTTGGCGTCGGAACGATCGTCATCGCCCATGTGGCGTTCAGCGTGTCGTTCGTGACCGTGGTGGTGCGCGCCCGGCTGGCCGGGATGGACGAATCCCTGGAGGAAGCGGCGATGATCCTGGGCGCCAACCAGCGCACCACCTTCTTCCGGGTGACCCTGCCGCAACTGGCGCCGGGGATCATGGCGGGCGCCCTGCTCGCATTCACGCTCTCGTTTGACGATTATGTCATCACCTCGTTTGTGGCGGGCAGTGGATCGTCCACCCTGCCGGTGGTGATCTACGGCATGGTCCGCCGGACCGTGGAGCCCACCATCAACGCGGTGAGTACCCTGGTCCTGGTCGCCACCACCATCCTGATCTACCTCGCCGATCGCCTCAGCCGGGAGCGTGTCGCCCGATGACTGCTGCTTCCCATCCCCTGGCCGACGCCCTCCGTCGAGGGGTGCTGTCCCGCCGGGAGTTCGTGGACCGGGCCCTGGCGGCCGGTGCCACCCTCGGTTCGGTGGCCGCCCTCCTCGGCGGCTGCCGCCAGGCGCCCCGGACCGATGAGACGGTCATGCCGGCGGAACTGGAAAAGGAGCTCAGGATCTACAACTGGTCGGACTACATCGGCGACGAGACGATCGCGGGGTTCCAGCGGGAGTTTGGAGTCCACGTCATCTACGACACCTACGAGAGCAACGAGGATCTGATCGCGAAGCTGCAGGCCGGGGCCACGGGCTATGACCTGGTGGTCCCGAGCGGCAACGCGGTCACGGTGCTTCGGGCCCTTGAGCTCCTGGTGCCGATCGACCGGGGCTTCCTGACCAACTGGAGCAATCTGATGCCACAGTTCGTCGGGTCCGACTTCGATCCGGAAAACCAGTACACCGTGCCGTGGCTCTGGGGGATGACCGGGCTGGCGGTGCGGACCGACCAGGTGCCGCTGCCCGACAGTTGGGGGGTGTATTTCGAGGAGCAGTACCGGGGCAAGATGACCCAGCTGGACGACATGCGGGACGTGGTCGGTTGCTGGCTCAGGTACCGGGGCCACTCCCTCAACTCCCGCGACCCGGTCCAGCTTGCCCAGGCCAAGGCCGATGCGCTCCGGGCCAAGGCCAACGTCAAGTCCTACGTCTCCGCCCCGGTCAAGGGTCAGCTGATCACCGGCGATGTGTGGATTGCCCAGCTGTGGAATGGCGACACCGCCCAGGCCAAAGCGGAACAGCCCGCGCTCGAGTTCGTGATTCCCCGGGAGGGGAGTCAGGTGAATCTCGACTCGCTGGTCATCCCGCACGGCGCGCCGCATCGACGCGCCGCCCATGAGTTTCTGAATTACATCCTGCGGCCGGAGGTGGCGGCGGAGATCTCCGATGTGAGCGGCTACGGCTCGCCCAATGCGGCCGGGCTGGAACGCCAACTGCGCCCCGTCCCGCCGCCCACGTCGGAGGAAATGGCCCTGCTCGAGTACCAGGAAGATCTGGCCGAAGCCACCGAACTGTGGGATCGGATCTGGACCGAGATCAAGGCCGGCTGACTACATCTTGTGAACCCCGAAGCCGGCGATGTGCAGGTCCAGATTGTGGTTCACCCGAAGCCCCGCAATGCCGGCCGTGGAACCCGCCGCCGCTGGCATCGAATGCACTTCCTTGCCATTGACCGAGAAGGTCACCTTGTCCTGCCCAACCAGGATCTCGAGCTTGTTCGACTGCTTGCCGGTGGCGTCCTCCTTGACCACCGCGTCGCTGTCGGTCCACCCCGCGGTGACATTGGCCGTCTGGGCTCCGGTCCGTGTCTTGATGAGGAACTTGCCGTCCTTCCGGATCAGGAAGTAGGTGTAGCTCTGTCCCTCGCCGGCCAGGTCCTTGCCGGCAAAGAACAGTCCGTACGCTTCGGCGTGGGTCGGGGCCTTGGACTGGTTGAAGGAGGCCACCATGTGAAACGGGCCGGTCATCGCGTCAGCGGCCCGATAGAGAATCACGGCCGGGCCCAGGGTGACGTGCAGGCCGTCCCCCATGGTCTCGAACTTGACATTGTCCATGGCGGCGCCGCGGTCGGTCCGGGCGCTCCAGCCCGCCGGGAGCTTCCCGCCGCCGGTCACGGGCTTGTCGGGGTCCTTGTCCATCTGCGCCGAGGCGGGCATGGCCAGCACGGCAACGGCCGCGAGAGTGAGCAGGGTTCGCATGACTACTTCCTCCTGAGTGGGTGGGTCGTGTTGCGGTGTTCAGACTGCGTCAACTATACTTTGGACGATCTGGTTTCCCTGTACGCCCCTGAGGGCGGGAGTCCAAGATGTTCGAAACTCTCCGGATGCTGCTGGCAGGCGTCGGCGCTGCGGCGATCCTTTGCGCCCTGGCCTTCGTGACCCTGCTGATCGGGGTGCTGGTCAACGCGATGATAGTGCTGACGGCCGGCCCGGTGGTCGATCGGATCCTCAAGGAAGGGAACGGTTCCCAGGCCGGCTAGGTTTCGCCCGGCTCGTTCAGAGGGGCCCTCTCGCCCTGCGACGCCGACCGGAGTGCCCCTTCGTAGTTCACCTTCAGGCTGATCATCCCCTCCCGCAGTCCCCGGACCTTCATCTGGACTCCGCCGCCCCGGCGGGCCACGTTGGCCATCACCCCGAAGACGTCAGCCAGTCCGGTCAGGGTCAGGGAGGACGCCTCGTTCTTGAGGACGTCGAGGTTCCGCGTCAGGCCACGCTGGACCATGTCGTCGGCCTTGAGCGTCGCGATCTCCTCGATTTGCCGGTAGATCCGTTCGAACTTCGGCGGGAGGGTGGCCAGGAAGGCCAATTGGGCCTGCTGGCCACCCGACAGTTTCGGTTGAGCCATGTCTGAAACCTAACCGGGCGCGGCTGGGGGGTGTAATATTGCCGGATTCACCCACATCAGAGCACCTGGGAGTTGCCATGCGCTGTCGCGGTGTCACCGGTCTGGTTGCCCTCCTGCTTCCACTGTTCGCTGCCCCCTCCACTGCCCAGACCACCCGGGCGGAGCGCTCCAGCTACCGGGAAACCTCCAGCCACGCCGACGTCCTGGCCTTTCTCGACTCCTTGGGCCGGGCCGGGGCTCCGATCCGCCGGGGCGTCCTGGCCACCAGTCCCCAGGGCCGGGAAGCCCCCTATGCCCTGGCCTCCCGACCCCTGGTGGCGGACCCCGGTGAGGCCCACCGGAGCGGGAAACCGGTCATCTACCTCCAAGGCAACATCCACGGTGGGGAGGTCGAGGGGAAAGAGGCCGCCCAGATGCTGCTCCGGGATCTGACCCTGGGTCCCCTGCGCCCGCTGCTCGACTCGATCATCCTGATCGTCGTCCCGATCTACAACAGCGACGGCAACGACAGCTTCGGCCCGGCGGACCGGAACCGACCCGGGCAGGCGGGACCGGCGATCGTGGGTCGTCGGCCCAACGGCCAGGGCCTCGACCTCAACCGGGATTACATCAAGCAGGAAGCGCCGGAAACCCGCGGAGCGGCGGCGCTGCTCAACGCCTGGGACCCCGACCTGATGGTCGATCTGCATACCACCAACGGCTCATACCATGGCTATGTGCTGACCTACGCGGCCGGGCTCAATCCCAACTCGCCACCCGCCAACGAGTACCTCTCCAGCCGGTTCCTCCCTGAAGTCCGGAGCCGGATGCGGAGCCGGCATCGGCAGGAGGTCTACTGGTACGGCAACTTCCGCAACCAGCGTCCCGACTCCCTGGCCCAGGGCTGGGAGAGCTACGATCCGCGGCCCCGGTTCGGGGTCAACTGGTTCGCGATGCGGGGTCGTCTGGCCATCCTGAGCGAGGCGTACAGCAACGCCGACTTCCCGACCCGGGTCTCGGCGAGCTACAACTTTGCGCTCGAGGTCCTCCGGCTCGCCGCCGAAGAACGGACGGCCATCAAACAGGTCGTGGCCCGGGCCTACCGCCCGGATTCGCTCACCGTGCAGTCGCGGTTGGCGCCTCCGATCATGGACAGCGTGATCGCCGAGATCACCCACTCTGCCGCAGAGGGCGCCGGCCCGTTTGCCCGGCGGCGGCGAACGGGTGAGTTCCGGACCGTCTGGATGCCGGTGTTCGGCCGCTTTGAGCCGGCCCGGCGGGAGGCGATGCCCTCGGCCTGGCTGTTGCCACCGCAGCACTCCAATCTCGTGGACCGGCTCCGGGCGCAGGGTATTCTGGTCGAACGCCTCCAAGCCGGATGGTCCGGTCAGGTGGAAGGGTTCCGGATGGACAGCGTCACCGCCGCGCCGGGCGCGTTCGAAGGACACCGGACCGTGGAACTGGCCGGGAGCTGGGCCCGACGGGCCGGGGCCGTCGAGGCGGGCTGGTACCTGGTGCCGGCCAGACAGCGGTTGGGAATCCTCGCCGGCTACCTGCTCGAACCCGCTTCGGAGGATGGCTTTGTGACCTGGAACCTGCTGGACCGCGATCTCAGGCGGGGGGCGGAATTCCCGATCCTCCGAGTCCGGGAGACGGTGACTGTGCCTGGAGTGGTGGTTCCGTGACCCGCCGGTCGATACTCTGGTTCCTCCTGGCGGTGGCCGGGGTGGGTGGGGCGTTCTACGCCCGCGCAGAATTCCCCAAAGCCTTCTCGATCCTGTCGCTCGATCTCCGGATGGATCGGACCGCAGCGCTCGCCGCCGCCGAACGGCTGTCTGCGGAGCGAGGGTGGAGTCCAGGAGCGGACGCCCGGACGGCGGTGTTGTTCGACTTCGATGACCGGGCCCAGACCTTCATCGAGCTCGAGGGCGGCGGCGCCGAGGTCTTCAAGCAGGCGGTTCGGGACGGAGTCTACCACGCCTACCGGTGGAAGGTCCGCCGGTTTGCGGCGGAGGAAATCGGCGAAACGACGATTGAGTTTGCTCCCGACGGGACTCCGCTCGGCTTCGAGGAGAAGGTCGCCGAGGACGCGGCGGGTCCCGCCCTGGTGCGCGACACCGCCCGACAGCTGGCCGAGCAGGCGGCTGGCGCACATTGGGCCGTGGACCTTGCCGACTACACCCCGATCGAGGCGGCCGGGGAGACCCGTCCCAACGGGCGGGTCGATCACACCTTCGTCTATGAAGCGGTGGATCAGCCATTGGGCGCCGGTCGCCTGCGGCTCCGAATGGTGGTGACAGGCGACCGGGTCACCAAGCTGGAGCGTTTCCTTCACGTGCCCGAGGCCTTCGAGCGCAGCTACGACGAGATGCGGTCGAGCAACGAAGCCATCGCCGAAGGCGCCACCGCCGCGATGCTCGTGCTGTATGGGGTGTTCGGTCTCGGGCTGGGCCTGATCGTGATGCTTCGACGGAAACAGCTGGACTGGCGCCCCGCCGCCGTGGTCGGCGTCTTCTTCGGGCTGCTGGCGATGGCCGGAGTCGCCAATGGGATGCCGTTCCTCTGGCTGAGCTACGACACCTCCATGCCGGTCTCCGTGTTTGTCCTCCTTCAAGTCGCGCTCGTCGTTGTCGCCGGGGTCGCGGCCTTCCTCCAGGTGGGTCTCTCCGCGGCCGCGGCGGAGTCGCTGACCCGGGCCGCCTTCCCGACGCGGCCGCAGATCTGGCGGGTCTGGTCCCGGGAAGCAGGGAGCTCGAAGGAGACCCTGGGCTGGACCCTGCTCGGCTATCTGCTGATCGGCGTCTTTCTGGCCTATATGGTCACCTTCTACGGCCTGAGCCGGGAATGGGAAGGGTGGTGGTCGCCGACCGACCTGCTGGTCCAGCCGAATCTCTTTGCAACGTACTTCCCCTGGCTGTCTCCCGTCGCGGGGGCGCTCCAAGCCGGGTTCTGGGAGGAATGCCTCTTCCGGGCCGTGCCGCTGGCCGGAGCGGCCCTCCTGGGCGACCGGTTCGGCCGGCGGAAACTGTGGATCGGTGCGGCCTTCGTCATCCAGGCCCTGGTCTTTGCCGCCGCCCACGCCAACTACCCGGCCCAGCCGGCCTATGCCCGGCTGGTGGAGCTCATCCTCCCCTCGTTCCTCTTCGGCTGGGTCTATCTCCGACACGGCCTCCTTCCCGGGATCATCCTCCACGCCGGCTACGACCTGGTGCTGATGGCGATGCCGGTGTTCGTCGCCGAGTCGGGCGGCATCTGGTTCGACCGGACGATGGTGGTGGCGGTGGGTCTGGTGCCGCTGGGCATCGTGCTCTGGCGTCGGGTCCAGGCCGGGGCCTGGTCGCCGTTTCCCGAGTCGCTCCGGAACGCTGGCTGGAGCGCCACCCCGCCCCGTCCCGTGGCACCGCGGGTGGCTCAGGCCGCCCAGCCGACCGGGTTGCCGGCCGGCCTGCTGCCACTGATGGCACTGGCTGGTCTGGCGGCCTGGGCTGTCACCTCCGACTGGAGCCGGCCGGTCCATCCGGTGACCGCGACCCGGACCGAAGCGGAGGCTCTGGCCCACCAGGCGCTCGCGGAGCAGGGGGTGAACCTGGGGCCTGAGTGGAAGGTGTTGTCGAGTGCCGTCGACGGGTCGGACACCGAGCACCGCTTCGTCTGGGAGACGGCGGGGGATTCCACCTTCCACGCCCTGCTCGGCGACGCGCTGCCGGTGCCACAATGGCAAGTCCGGTTTGCCCGGTTCGAGGGGGATGTGGCCGACCGGGCCGAGGAGTGGGTGGTGCGGATCATCGGGAGTGGCACGGTTGATCGGGTCCGACACACCCTCCCCGAGGGTCGGGCGGGGACCAGACTGGAGGAGGAAGCGGTTCGCGCCCGGGTCGACTCGGCGCTCGGGGCATGGGTCGGGGCGTCGGCGGGGAGTCTCGAGTTGGTGAGCGTCGAGCCCGACCGGCATCCCGGACGGACCGATTGGACGGTCAGCTACGCCGACCGGAGTGTCTCGCTGCCGGAGGGTGAGATCCGGGTGGCGGCCGACGTGCTGGGCGATGAGGTCACCTATCGGCGGCGGTTCGTCCAGGTACCGGAGGAATGGAGCCGGGATTGGCAGCGTCGCTCGATGTACGCCATGCTGCCGGCTGGCGCCGCGGGCCTGTCGCTCGGGTTGCTCGTGTTGATTGCCCTTGGGATGGGGGTGGTCCGCACCGCCAGGAGACAGTCCGATCGCCACGTCACCGTCACGGTGGCGCTCATCCTCCTCGTCGGGAGCCTCATCGGGGCCTATAACGGATGGGCCTCCACTCCATTCGGGTTTGAGACCACCCGGCCCTGGCCGCTCCAGTTCTGGAGTTCATTGGGATGGGGAGTGTTCGGAGCGATGCTCCTCGCTGGCGTCTTGGCGATGATCCTGGGCACCATGCTCCCTCGAACCGAGGTGTCCCGTCGCTACCCGGCCCCGACCTGGCTGGGGATCGGGGCGCTCATGGCCGGATTGCAGGCGATGCTCGCCTGGTCCAGCCAGGGAATGCCGGGCCTGACCATCGGGGCTGTCGAACAGCGGTGGCCCGTGTTGGACCAGGTGACGGCCGGGCCTTCGGGCCTGCTGCTCGGGATCGTCCTGACGACGGTGGTCTTCAGTTTCGGCAACCGGATCGGTGGCCGCTGGCCCTCCCTCTGGCTCCCCTGGTTCATTGCCTTCGGGGCGGTCCACGGCCTGATGGTCGGAGGGGCCGAAGGGGTCGCCTGGCCTGCCGTGGTCCTGGGTGCCCTGGTCACACCGGGCCTGGCCTGGGTCATTCGGCGAATCGGGGTCGGAGTGCTCGTCCCGGCCTCACTGGTCGTGGCGGCTCTCGCCGGGCTCCCCCCGGCCTGGAGCTGGGGGCCCGGCCGGCTGGTCGGCCTGGGGATCGGGCTGGTGGCAGCCTGGTTTACACTCCAGATCGTCTGGCGTTACGGGATGTCATCCCCGCCGGTCGGGGAGGTCTTCCAGGAATCGAGGTAGCTGCCATTCGACCGGATTCCGGTCGCCCGAGGTGACAATCCTGCCCATTCCCGCCATTTTCCCCGGCTGAGGGAAGTCCTTACCCAGGAGGGATATGGCTGCGCTCGAACCAGGGACCAAAGCCCCGAGCTTCACCCTGCAGACCGACGAGGGTGCCACGGTCTCGCTCCGGGACTACCGGGGGCGGAAAGTGGTGCTCTACTTCTATCCCAAGGATGACACCCCGGGGTGTACCACCCAGGCGTGTGAGTTCCGGGACCAGTGGGCCGACGTCAGGGCTGCCGGGGCGGTGGTCCTGGGGGTTTCCCCGGACGGGGTGGCGTCCCACCAGCAGTTCAAGGCCAAGTTCAAGCTGCCCTTTGCGCTCCTGGTGGATGCGGATCACGCGGTGGCCGATGCGTACGGGGCCTGGGGCGACAAGAGCATGTATGGCCGGACCTATCAGGGGGTTCTCCGCTCGACCGTCCTGATCAACACCGAGGGGCTGGTCGCCCGAGTCTTCCGGAACGTGAAACCAAAGGGCCACGCCACCGAAGTGTTGGCTGCGCTGGGAACCATCAGTTGAGGATGTCTCACATGAAACGGTGGAATGGATGGCTGTGGGCGGGACTGCTCGGCGCGGCATGCGCCGGGACGTCGAAGGCCGACCAGGACCCGGGCACACCGCCGTCCGAGGTCTTTGTCCAGCCGGAGGCGGGCGAACGCCACCTGGCCAATATCCGTCAGCTGACCTTCGGGGGGAACAACGCGGAGTCGTATTTCTCCCGGGATGGACTCCGGCTGATCTTCCAGCGGCAGGAGATGGTGGGTCAGGGGTGCGACCAGCACTATGTGATGAACATCGACGGCTCGGGCATGCGCCGCGTGTCCAATGGCCAGGGCCGGACCACCTGCGGCTACTTCTACGACAACGACCGCCGGATCCTCTATAGTTCGACCTTCGCCCATGACACCGCGTGCCCGCCGCCGCTCGATCAGTCTCAGGGCTATGTCTGGCCGCTGGGCCACCTTGAGATCTACACCTCTGCGGTCGACGGTTCGGATCTTCAGGCCCTGACCAGCAACGGTGCATACAACGCGGAGTCGACCGTCTCCCCGGATGGACAGCGGATCATCTTCACCAGCACGATGGATGGCGATATCGAGTTGTACACCATGAAGGTGGACGGGACCGGCGTTCAGCGGGTGACCAATCGGGTCGGTTATGACGGCGGGGCGTTTTTCTCGCCCGATGGTTCCCTGATCGTCTGGCGGGCCGCCTCCCCCAAGACCGCAGCCGACAGCGCCGACTACCTGGGGCTGCTGGCCCGGCGACTGGTCCGTCCGGCACGGGTGGAAGTCTGGGTGGCCAACGCCGATGGCAGCGACGCGCGGCAGATCACCCAGCTCGGCGGTGCCAACTTCGCGCCATTCTTCCACCCCGATGGCAAGCGGATCATCTTCTCGTCGAATTTCGAGAGCCCCCGAAGCGGGGCGTTCGACCTCTTCATGGTCAACGTCGACGGCAGCGGACTCGAGAAGATCACCAGCCACCCCGATTTCGACAGTTTTCCGATGTTCTCGCCGGATGGATCCAAGCTGGTCTGGGCTTCCAATCGAAACCAGTCCCAGGCCGGGGAAACCAACCTGTTCATCGCCGACTGGATTCAGTGAGGTAAGTGACTATGTCGAAGACGCCCAAGACCGGTTTCGTCCATTGGGCCTGGGAATGGGTCAAGTCCATCGCCTTTGCCCTGGTCGTCTGGTTGTTCCTCCGCACCTTCCTGGTGGAAGCGTTCCGGATTCCTTCGGGCAGCATGGAGAACACCCTGCTGGTCGGCGATTTCCTGTTCGTCAACAAGCTGCTGTACGGCGCCGAGGTCCCGGTGCTCCACAAGCGGCTGCCCGCGGTGCGTGAACCGAGGCGGGGCGATGTAGTCATCTTCGACTCGGTCGAGGAGGCGGACCTCAAGGTGGTCAAACGGCTGGTGGGGATGCCGGGCGATACCCTGGCGATGGAGGGTGGGCAGTTGTTCCGGAACGGCCAGCCGCTGGACGAGCCCTGGGCCCGGCACGGGAACCCGGGGGCCTACGCCGACGCCTTCTACCGCGCCAAGATGCGCCGTTGGCAGGTCGAATACTTCGTGGGTAGCGACCCGGCGAGCTACAACCCCGATCTCCAGAACTGGGGCCCGATCGAGGTGCCGGTGGGTCATTTCTTCATGATGGGCGACAACCGGGACGACTCCTACGACGGTCGCTATTGGGGCTTCCTGCCCAGGGAAAACGTCCGGGGCCGACCATTGGTGGTCTACTTCAGCTTCGATCCCAGCAGCTGGAAACCGCTGCCCTTCTTCTCCGCCGTCCGGTGGGGGCGGCTCTTCACGGTACCCAAGTAGTCTCCGCCGGCGTTGCCGGACCGGGGCCCGGCCCGTAGATTGCCGGAAGACCCTTGGGGTCACTGTCCTATGCCTATCCGCCTTTCCGCCCTCTTCCTCCTGGGACTCAGCCTGTCCGGCTGTGCCGGCGGGGTCCGTACCTCCCCGGTCACCCCGGCGGAACTTCAATCCCTGGACCAGGATGCCGCCAGCTACGCCCGCGACGGTGATGCCCTGACGCGGGTGGGGATCCGGTTCTACGACGCGGGCTCCCTTGAGCGTGCCCGGGACGTGCTGACCGCGGCACTCGGACTCCGTCCGTCGTTCACCACCGCGGTGTATCTGGGGCTGTCATTCGAGGGCCTCCAGTCGTTTGACGAGGCGGAGACCAGTTACCGAATGGCGGGAACCCTCGGCCTTTCCGAGGAACAGCGGAAGGAGCTTGACCGCCGGATCGCATCGCTCAGCCGGACCCGCCTGGCCCTGGAGGCTCGGCAGGCGGTGGCGCGAGAGACCGAACTTGCCCGGACGCCGCCGGTACCCAATTCGGTGGCGGTACTCCCCTGGAGCTATGTGGGAGGCAACCGGCGGCAGCAAGGGCTCGGTGCCGGCGTGGCCCAGCTGGTGATGACCGATCTGGGGAAGATCTCCGCGATTGGTCTGGTCGAGCGGGCCCGGGTCCAGGCGCTGCTGGACGAGATGGCCCTCGGCGACGCCGGGCACGTCGACCCCGCCTCAGCCGCCCGGTCGGGTCGCCTGCTGCGGGCCAACTACGTGCTGGCCGGAGTGGTTCGAGAGACCAGCAACGGCGTCCGGCTGGAAGCCAGCATCTACCGCACGACGGATGGCAGTCTGGTGGCGAATGCCGGCTCTGATGATCGGATCGAAGCGCTGTTCGAGATGGAAAAATCCGTGGTCCTTTCCCTGGTCGATCAGCTCGGTGTGACGGTGACCCCCGGCGAGCGTCGAACGCTGACGGAGCGGTCGACCGGCGATCTCCAGGCCTTCCTGGCCTTCAGTGATGGCCTCTCGGCCCACGACCGCGGTGACTTCCGTTCGGCGGGCGGACTGTTTGCGCTGGCGGCGGGTCGCGACCCTGCCTTCGGGGCGGCCCGTCAGTTCGGAGCGGCCAACGGGATCCTGCTCGCCGGGGCCGGCTCCTCGGTGGCTGCGCTCGAGCGGCTTGCCAACCCCGCGTCTCCCGCGGCGTCAGGGATCCGTGGGACCTCGCTGTTGATGGCGGTCCAGGTCATCTCGCCCAGCACCGGTGCGGAAGTCGATCTGCGGGCCCGCAACCCGGCTGGCAACCCTCGTCTGGCCGAAGCCCTTCGGCAGGACAACCCAAGTCGAATCGCCATCATCGGCGACATCATCATCATTATTCCTCGTCCATGAGGCGTACCGTCGGCTGGGTGGTGGCCCTCGGGTTGCTGGGGGGGCCGGTCCACGCCCAGTTCCTGTCCCCCGGCGGCGTGACGTCCGGGTTTCAGGGACAGGCGTACTCCTTCGGCAAGCGCTTCGAGGTTCGCTCCCTGCGCCAATGGGCCGTCCCCCTGGCGGCGGTGCTTCCCGCCGGCCGGTTTTCCTTCGACGCCGGGGCCTACTTCGCCTCGACCACCAGGGAACTGCGGGATGGCACTGCGCTTACGGTGGCCGGGCTCACCGACACCCAGGTTCGGGGAGCGGTAGTCATCGGCCAGGATGCGGCGGTGGTGACGATGCTGGTCAACCTGCCGACCGGTGCCAGCAGGCTCACGCCTTCGGAATACGCCGTCCTCTCGGCGGCCTCCTCGAGCTTTCTGGCGTTTCCCGTCAATGCCTATGGGAGCGGTCCCTCGGTTACGGCGGGATTGGCGACCGCCGTCCCCACCGGGTCCTGGAACCTCGGGATCGCCGGGAGCGTGCGGTACTCGGGGGCGTTCACTCCGATCTCTGATCCCGAGGGAGATTTCTCCTACCGGGCCGGGTTCGAAGGGCGACTCCGACTCGGGGTCGACCGATTGATCGGGTCGTCCCGGCTCTCCTTCGGCATGACCTACAGCAACTTCAGCAACGACGAATTTTCCCGGGGCACCGGGGTCACCGGGGTCTACCGGCCGGGTGCCCGATTCATCGCCGAGATGAGTTACGCCGGCGCCGTGGGCCCGGTCACGCTGGTCGGCTATGCCTGGGACTACCTGCGCCTGGCGGGCGATTCGGCCGGGACCGAGGTGCCCAACCGGGAGAACGTGCTCAATGTCGGGACGACGGCTCGGGTCCCGCTCAGCCGCACGATCAGCTGGGAACCCACCGCCGAATTCCGGCTGACCAATCCGGAGGTTGGCAAGGCGATTCTGGTGGAGTTGATCTCGGGTTTTCGGATTCGCGCTACCCGGAGACTCACCGTGGTACCCGCGTTTCGGATCGACCTCGGCCGGTTGGAGGAGCCGAGCCTCGGGCATCCCATCCGTGGGTTCGGGGTATCGGTGTTTGTTCGGGAGTCGTTCTGACAACTCAGGCGTGGGTTCTTGAGCCTGCTTGACGGCCCCCTCACCCGCACATAGGTTGCCCGCGGTTTTTCAACCGCCAAAGTCCTGGAGGTAGGCCGTGACGGAACTTGCCGGCACCCAGATCTCGAATCTGCTTGAAGCCCTTCCCGGAATCGCCAAAGTCCTGCGGAGTCCGGTGGCGGATGCCCTGGTGCATCTGGTCCGGGCGGCGTCGGGCCAGGGGGAGTTTGATCCCGCCCAGGCCGAAGAGTTGATGAGCTTTGCGGTGCGTCGGAACCTGATGGCGGAGCAGGAGGCTGAGCAGATTGTGGCAGAGGCGCGGGCCGCCATGAAGCCCGCCCCGAAACCCAAGCCCGTCAAGCCGGTCAAGCCTGCCAAGGCGCCCAAGGCAGCTGCGGCGGCCAAGCCCGCGAAGGCCTCTCGCCCGGTGGCTCGAAAGGTCGCCAAGGCCAAACCCGCCAGGAAGGCCGTGGCAAGACCCATGAAGGCCGTGGCCAAGCCCAAGAAGGCCAAGGCTCCACTGAAGAGGAAGCCCGCAGCCAAGAAGCCCCAGAAAAAGAAGTAGTCGCTAGATCTGGAAGCCGGCCACCTGGGTGGCCAGGCGCTCCGAGGCCTCCAACAGTCCCGCGGCGCTCTTGGCGATGTCGTCCGTGGCCTCGCTCTGCTGGGTCGCGGCGGCGGTCACCGATTCACCGGCCGCGGCGTTTTCGGCGGCGGAGCCCTCCAATTGGGTCCGCAGCTCGGCGAACTGCCCTGCCACCGCGCGACTCTCCTCGGCCGACCGGGCAACCCGTTCGGCGATGTCGCGCATTGCCTCCACCAGACGGCTGATCTCCTGCATGGCCACCGCGCTCCGCTGCAAGGCCGTCTCGGTCGCCAGGACCTGGGAGGAGGCACCGTGCAGCAGGCCGGTCAGCGCCTCGGTCCGCTGGCGAACCAGGGCGACCGTGCCTCCCACCCGCTCGGCCGCCGTCCGGCTGGCATCCGACAACCGCCGCGTCTCCTGAGCCACAGCAGCGAAGCCCTCTCCACCGGTCGGGTGGCGGGCCGCTTCGACGGAGGCGTTGAGCGCGAGCACCTCGCTCTGGGTCGTGAGTTGGGTTGCCGTCTCCACCACGCCGACCACCGCGTCCATGGCGCGCCGGAGCTCCTTGGCCTCACCGACCGCCAGCTGAAGGGCCTCCCGGAGCTGATTGATCACGGTGCCGGTCTCCGACAGGGCCCCCCCCTGGGTCCCGGTCAGCTTCCGAGTGGACTCACCGAGCGCCACCACCCGTTCTGTCGCGGCGACGTCCTGGGCGGCGCTTTCGAGGATTGAGGCCAGCAGGCTCTCGGCGTTCCGGACTTCCTGCACCTGCTGCTCGGCCCCGGTCGTGACCCCGGCGATCGACCGGACGATCTCGTGGCTGCTGGCGGCGACCTCCTCGCTCATGGCCGAGAGATCGCTGGCGCTGGTACTGATGGTGCGGGCCTCTTCGATCGTGGCCTCGATCATCCCGCGCATCCGGTGCCCCATGGCACCCATGGCGTGGGACAGGGTGGCGAGTTCGGCTGGCATGGTCCCGAGGCTGGTGGGTCGGAGGTCCCCCTGGCCGAACCGTCGGGCCGCTTCGATAAGGCGCTGGAGCGGCGAGTCGATCGAGCGCACGGTGAGGAGGGCGGAGCCGAATCCGAGCAGGGCCGCGACCGCGAACAGGGTCCAGACCACGGCCTCCCGTTGCCGCGCCCCCTGCCGCAGGGCGATGGCGTGCTCAGTGGCCCGGCTCTGCTGGCTCTCCATCAGCGCATCCACCTGGGCGATGAGTGACTCCGCCGGTCCCCGCGTCCTGGCCAGAAGCGTGCTGGCGTCCTCGGTCCGCCCCAGCTCGAGGAGGGCGTGCCCGGTGGCGTAGGACACCTCCACCCCGGCGTGCTGGGCCGCCATCCGGTTGAGGATTGCCTGGTCTCTGGGCGTCAGACCCGGGACCAGCCGATAGCGGCGGCGGAGCGCGTGGGTGGTGTCTCCCAGGCGGAGGAATTCCACTCGCACGGTCGGGGACTGGTCCTGGAAGTACCCGTCGCCGAACCGGACCTGAGCGGCGGAGGCGCGGACCAGCTCATTGGCGAGCAGGGAACTCTGGCCCAGCGCGGCGAGCTGCTCCAGGGCAGTGTCCTGGAGGGAGCGAAGGCTGGCGACCCCGATCAGCGCCATGGAGAGAAACAGCCCCAGGAGGAGCAGCATCCCGGCAATCAGCCGGTTCCGGAGACTGCCAAGCAGGCTCATTGGCGGTTGGTGATCTCGACGGCACCGTCCCGGGCCAATCCGATCAGGATCGGGATCCGGACCAGGTCGCCTTGCTCGTCGAAGGCCAGCACCCCGGTCACGCCCTGGTAGGCTGGCAGTTCGCGTCCCACCTGCGAAAGTCCGCGGAGGATGGCGCGCCGGGAGGTGCCCCGTGCCGCCATGGTGCTCCGCAGGAGATAGACCGCGTCATAGGCGGCGGCGGCCGGCTGATTGGGGGCGCCGGCTTCGGGGTAGCGCTCCTTGTAGGCCTGGACGAATCGGCGATTAAGTGGGGTGTCGACGGAGGGGAGGTAGGCGGAGGTCATGTAGACCCCGTTGGCGATCGGGCCAGCGGCCTCGATGCCCTCCAGTCCGTCTCCTCCCAGGACTGGCACCATGAACCCGCTGGCACGGGCGACCCGCAAGACCTCTTCGGCTTCGGACCGGTTCCCCGCCACGACCAGGAACTCCGCGCTGTCGCGGGTCTGTGCTCGCTGGAGATACACGGCCACATCCGGGGTGTCTCCGAGATAGGGATCCTGGGAGACGATCGTTCCGCCCAGACCCTCGAACCGGGCAGTGAAAGCCGTCCGGATGCCGCGGCCATAGGTGTCGTTGAGGTAGAGGACGGTGCCGCGGGACAGCCCCAGTCCGCGCCGCACCCATGAGGCCAGTGCGGCGCCGTGGTCCAAGTCAGTTGGGCAGAGCCGGAAGAGGTGCGGGCCGGCCTCGCGGACCTCGGGGGCGGAGGAGGACGGGGTAATGACCGGGATGACCGGATTGGCGGAGCCGTACACCGGGGCCGCCGCGAGGGTGGTTCCCGAGAAGACATGCCCGATCACCGCGACGACTCCCGCTTCGACCAGGCTGGCGGCCGCCTCCACCGCCCGGTCCGGATCGCCGTCGTCGTCCCGGAGCAGCAGTTCGATCGGACGACCGTTGACCCCGCCCGCCGCGTTGATCTCCGCCACCGCGAGTTCCGCGGCCAGCTTCATCGGGGCACCCACTGGGTCGGTGAACGGCCCGGCGAGTCCGACCAGGATGGGTCGCTGGCTGGGCTGACAGGCCGCCAGGCTCAGGAGCGTGAGCCCACCAAGAAGCCGTCGCCTCACGGCGCCCGTCGGGCGGGTGGATTGAGTCCGTCGAGCAGTGGCCCGTCGATCAGACTGACGGACACCACTCGCTTGCCGGCTTCGATCCGGGTGGTCAGGCGAAGCATCTGGCGTCGGCGAATCCACTGCCACGTCTCCTGTCCATGGTCGGTACGGGGGGAGACGGAACCATAGGTGGATTGCAGCCCCTCGCGCCAGACGCCGAGACCGTCACGGTTGACCGCACCGGCCAGCAGGAGGATGGCCACTCGGCCATCAATCACCGACGCGGTCAGCGCCAGGGCTCCGTGAACCGACGGCATCCCTCCCCGGCAGTCGATGATCCGGGGATCGATGCTCGACCTGCAGCGCCACGATCCCCTGTGGGCGGTCAGCTGGGCCTCGGCTTCGGCCCGGGATGACCCGGGCCGAAATCCAAGGAACTCAATGGGTGAAGAGTCTTGCGCGAGGGCGGCGCAGGGCGCGTTGAGCAGGATCGCGCCGGCGAAGAGGGCGGCCAGGGGCCGCCACATGCTGGTCAGGCCTTGCGAACGTTCGAAGCCTGAAGGCCCTTCGGACCCTCGACGACTTCGAAGTCCACCTGGTCACCCTCGCGGAGGGATCGGAACCCCTCGGTCAGAATTGCCGTGTGGTGCACAAACACGTCCTTGCCACCCTCCTGGGCGATGAAGCCGAAGCCTTTCGCGTCGTTGAACCACTTGACCGTTCCAAGCGCCATCGCTGCTACCTCTCGTTGTCGGGGAGTCGCGGACTCCGGTGAATCCCGCTTCCCGGCCAAACTGCCGGCCGACCGGGACAAAAAAACCGACCGGTCGAAATCGACCGGGCGGTCATCTCTCACAAGGTCTTCGTCATCCTTACTCCGACGGTCATGACGCCAAACTCCACCCCGTTCCGGCATTTGTCAATATCGACGCCCCGGCCCGGCCGGCCCCCGCGGGTCCAATTCCGGAACCCGCCACTCGGACTTACTATTGACCCATGACCACCTCCCACAGCCTCCTGGTCCGCTGCTTCCGGGACCGGGCCGAAGCGCTTGGACACTTCGTCATCCGGGCCGGGGAATCCCCCCGAATCCTGGCGTTTGACGATGTGGCCGGGTGTCCGGTGGACACGGCCCTGGCCGCCCTGGAGTGGACCGGGGCGGTGGGACTGCTCCTGGACGACGATCTGATTCACGCGGCCCGCCTCACCTCGGAAACGGCCGCGACCCTGATCGAGCGCCGGGTGGCCGAAACCCGGCAGTTCATCTACCTCGGCCCCCGGCTCGACGCCCCGATGATGGACGTCTTCGAGGGCAAGGTGCTGTTCGAGGAGCCCGGGGTGAAGGCGGTCGAATTTGCCCAGCGGGGTCACGCCCTCGGCCACTTCTTCCGAGCCACCGGTGGGGACAGCGTTCTCGTGGCCATGCTCGGGAGGCGGGCTCCGGAGGTCCGTCACCTCCGGCGCTGGTTTGCGCCCATCGTCAAGCAGCTCGAAGGTGCGAGTAGTCTGGTGGCTGGCTGGTTCGCCGCGGCGTCCGGAGGGGCGCTCTTCGCGTCGCTCGGGGCCGAGGGGACTGAATATCGGTACATCGAGATCGGCCTCGAGCCGTAGCAGCCCCTGCGGAAATGTGGATCAACATTCCCACACCGTGTGTCAGAGCGCCGCAATCCGATGCTGTTTCGGGGTTTCCCCGTCCACATTCTGCCCACCTAGAAATCGCGTAACCCGAATAAAAACAGGCACTTGCGGGATTTTCTCCGCCCCATAGTTTGTATCCTACGGTGGTGATCGAAGCAGAACTCATCAGGGGACTGCGTTGGTTGCTACAGCTCGTGGCGGATCGACGGGGGAGGGGGAGCGACACTTAAGGTGTCAGGACCCCTGTGATCCCGATGGCCCACCGGCCCGAGCATGCTGAGGCCAGTCGCGTGCCTCAGCCGCCCCGATCCGGCGCCTCGGGGTGCAGCGCAGAAGGTCGGTCCGCGACCCGATCAGATCTGCAGCGCTCGCACGGACGAACCAGGTGGGACAGATCATCCGGCCTGGGGATGGACATGGAGGCCTCACGCCGCCCTCCCGCATGGGTGATGAGCCCGCGGTGGCGGTAGAGAGAAGAACGGCAGCTTCGCGCTCCGCCCTCGATGAGTCCGTGTGTAGGACGGCCGTGCCAGCCTTGGGCTGCGACGGCCGTCCTTTTTTTTGGGGGGTTGGGTGGCCCTCTGTCGGATTGGAGTGTATGTTCTCGACCATGAGCGGACTTCAGGTGGTGATCGTGTCCGCCGTACCGGATCGGGCCGATGCGCTCGCGCGCGGGTTGCGGGAAGCAGGCCATCAGGTGGCCGTTCTCGCGGATGCGGCTCAGGCTGGCAAGGCGGTTCAGGGTGGCGTCCATGACGCCATTGTTGTCGATCTCCGTCATCCCAGCCTCGATCGGGCATCCTTGGCCACCTCGCTCTCCCCAGCCGTCCCGGAAGGTCCCCCAGTGCCCCTCGACGACGTTGAGCGACGGCACATCATCGCCACCCTGCAATTCACCCGGGGCAACAAGCGGCGAGCGGCCCAGTTGCTCGGGATCGCCCGCTCCACCCTGATCCAGAAAGTCCGGCGATACAGCCTCGAGGCCGTGGCTACCCGGCGAACGACCTGACGCTCCGTCTGCTGGCGGCGCTCTGCCTCCTACCCCTCGCCGTCGCGGTCGCCCAAAGACCGCTCGTGCCGGGGGACGTGCTTTCCGGGACCCTGAGTTTCGACGGGCGGGCCA
>CAYINH010000009.1:0-19378 GCA_964364615.1 uncultured Gemmatimonadaceae bacterium | reverse complement strand
CGGTGACCCCGTAGTGCTCGACCAGGCTCCAGAACCGGTCGCGCTCGGGCCAGTCCGGGGCCCCTTCGTACATCAGGACGGTGGCACCGTTGGCCAGCGGACCGTACACCACGTAGCTGTGCCCGGTGACCCAGCCGACATCGGCGGTGCACCAGAAGACGTCGTCCTCCCGGAGGTCGAAGACATACCTGGTGGTGGCGGTCACCTGGGTCAGGTAGCCGCCGGTGGTGTGGACGATCCCCTTGGGTTTCCCGGTGGTTCCCGAGGTGTAGAGGATGAACAGCAGATCCTCAGCCTCCATCGGCTCGGGCGGGCAGACCGGGGACGCCTCGGCCACCACCCGGTGCCACCAGTGGTCCCGGCCCTCCTTGAACGTCGCGAACGCCTCGCCGTTCCCGGTCCCAAACCGGCGCACCACCAGGACACTCCGAACCGTCGGGCACTGCTCCAGCGCCTCATCCGCAAACCGCTTGAGGGGGACGATTGATCCCCGGCGGTAGCCACCGTCCGAGGTGATCAGGGCCACGGCCTCGGCATCGTTGATCCGATCGCGCAGGGACTCGGCGGAAAAGCCCCCGAACACCACCGAGTGAATCGCCCCGATCCGGGCACAGGCCAGCATGGCGATCGCGGCCTCGGGGATCATCGGGAGGTAGATGGCCACCCGATCCCCCCGGAGCACCCCGAGGGACTTCAGGGCGTTGGCACAGCGGCAGACCTCGCGGTGGAGTTCCCAGTAGGTGAGCACCCGCCGGTCGCCGGGCTCGCCTTCCCAGATGATGGCCGCCTTGTTCCGCCGGGCCCCCTTCAGGTGCCGGTCGAGGCAGTTCTCGGCGACGTTCAACTGTCCGCCGTCGAACCACCGGGCATGCGGCGGGGTCCAGTCCAGCACCCGGTCCCAGGGACGCATCCAGTCGAGGGCGCGGGCCTGCTCTTCCCAGAATGCCAGTCGATCGGCTTGAGCGGCCTGGTACAGGGCAGGGGTCGCCGTGGCCTGGGCGGCGAATTCCGCGGTGGGTGGGAATCGCCGGTCCTCGGTCAGCAGAGTGTCGAGTTGATCGCTCATAGTGCTCTGGAATAAGGGTTTCGGAAGGTATCCCGGTGTCCGGCGACAGGCCATTCCCCGCGGGACCGTGGCGTCG
Organism: uncultured Gemmatimonadaceae bacterium; assembly: GCA_964364615.1. GTDB lineage: Bacteria > Gemmatimonadota > Gemmatimonadetes > Gemmatimonadales > GWC2-71-9 > SZUA-320. The sequence goes on along the minus strand of CAYINH010000009.1, from coordinate 18,236 downwards.
AAGCAACGGTCTCCCCGGATCGCTGGCAGACCTCTTGCACATGGGAAGGGGAGAACTGGGTATCCAGCGCAACCTAGACTGTGAGTGCCATGTGTCCGCAAGCCAAGCGATGAAGCCAGAATCCCCCAGCGAGCGCGTGCTCCGGGCCCCGGTGACCCTGGGGCTCGAATCGCGTGCCGAATTCCGCCAGGCGGCGGTTCGGCTGCTTGAGGAACTGCCGGAGGGGGAGGGTCGGCTGGTTCTGGACCTCCAGCAGACCGGCCGGCTGGATTCTGCCGGACTGGGGGCCCTGATGCTGGTCCAGCGCTGCGCCCAGGAGCGCCGTCAGCGAGTGGCGTTGCGAAACGCGAGCGATGAAGTCCGGTTCCTCCTGAGCCTGACCAAACTGCTGGACCTGTTCGAGGTCGACGCTGTAGCACGCTGATGTCAGTATATTTGCCCCGTGCCGACCACGGGGCCTTCTCCAGAGACCATCCCGCTGCACGCCACCGGGCTCGAACGCCGATTCGGGCCGGCCCGGGTGCTGCGCGGCGTTGAACTGACCGTCGGTTCCGGTCAGCTGCATCTCGTGGCCGGCCCCAATGGGGCCGGGAAGACCACTCTCCTCCGCATTCTCGCCGGTCTGATGCGCCCCACCGCAGGGGCGGTGCAGGTGTTTGGGTCAACGCTGCATGGGAATCCAGCCCTTCGGGGACGGATCGGCCTGCTGTCCCACCAGAGCCTGCTGTACGATGACCTGACGCCGGAGGAGAACCTGGTGTTCGCCGCGAAGCTCTACCGGCTGGATGGTCCGGGCGAGCGGGCGGCCGAGGCATTGGCCGCGGTGGGCCTGAAGGACCGGATGCATGATCCGGTGCGGCGGCTGAGTCGCGGCATGGTGCAGCGGGTGGCGATCGCCCGGGCCCTCCTCCACCGGCCGCAGGTGCTGCTGCTGGACGAGCCTTTTACCGGGCTCGATGCCCCCTCCGTCCAGCGGGTGCTGACCGCACTGGAAACTCAGCTGGCCTCAGGCTGCGCCATGGTGCTGGTCAGCCACAGCCTGCATGAGGCCTGGCCCCTCGCCACCCGAGTCTCCGTGCTGGTGCGTGGGAACTGGGTCATCGATGAGCCCAGGCCCGAGGACCGCGAGGACTTCCTGGTCCGGTTCCACGAGGCGCTCGGTGGGTGAACTCCTCCGACTCGCCCTGGTGATCGCCGCCAAGGATCTTCGGGTCGAGGTCCGGAGTCGGACCGCCATCGTCTCGGCGGTGTTCTTCGCGGCCCTGGTCCTGGTGATCTTCAACTTCGCCCGGGACCCGGGAATCGTGTCGCCGGCGATGCTGGCTCCCAGCGTCCTGTGGGTCACCTTCACCTTCGCCGCCATGCTGACCTTCAACCGGGGCTTCAATCTGGAGCGTGAGAACGCCGCGCTCGACGGGTTGCTGGTGTCGCCGTTACCTCGGGGTGCGCTCTTCCTGGGCAAGTACCTGGCGAACCTGGGGTTTGTGATGACCGTCGAGGCGGTCACCCTGCCGCTGTTCGTGCTGTTCTTCAACGTCGGGCTCGGGACCGCCCTGGGACCGCTCTTGCTGGTGATCGTGTTCGCCACTGTCGGGTTCGTCGCGGTGGGGACGGTCTTCAGTGCCATGGTGGTCCGGACCCGGTTTGCCGACCTGATGCTCCCGGTCCTGCTGCTCCCGTTCATGGTGCCGCCGATCATCGGCGCGGTCCAGATGACCACCCGGCTGCTGGGGGGGCGGCCGTTGAGTGAAGTCATCGGCTGGCTTAGATTGCTGGGTGCGTACGACGTGGTCTTCCTCACGCTGTGCGCCCTCCTCTTTCCGGCGATCGTGGACGAATGACAACGACTCTCGCCGCCGCCCGCACCACGGTGCAGCGCGGCCTCTGGCTCACCGCCCTCGGCCTCCTCGGCCTGGCCACCGTCTATGTCCTGGCGCAGGGATTCACCCCCGTCGAAGTCCGCCAGGGGGCCGCGCAGAAGATATTCTACATCCACGCCCCGGCCGCCTGGGCGGCCATGATGGCGTTCGTCCTGGTCGGCCTGAGCAGCATCATCTACCTCTGGCTGAAGGACCCCCGGGTCGACCTGTTCGCGGAAGCCTCCGCCGAAGTGGGGCTGGTGTTCAGTCTGGTGATGCTGACCACCGGGCCGCTCTGGGGCAAGCCGATCTGGGGGACCTGGTGGACTTGGGATGCCCGGCTGACCTTCACCCTCTTCCTGTTCTTCCTGTTCATCGGGTATCGGGCCCTGCGGGGGGCCATCGCGGAACCCGCTGAGCGGGCCCGGTTCAGTGCGGTGGTGGGGATTCTGGGGATGCTGCTGGTGCCGTTCGTGCACATCAGCGTCTACCTCTTCCGGACGCTGCATCCCCAGCCGGTGCTGATGAAGCCGAGCGCGCCGTCGATGCCGCCCGAAATGCTTCGCACCCTGATGATCTCGATCGGGGTCTTCACCGTCCTGTATCTGGGGTTTGTAACGACCCGCTACGGTCTCGGGCTGGTGGCCCAGGCCAAGGAGGCCGCCCGTGCCGACTGACCTCCCGCATAACGCCGGCTACATGATCGCCGCCTACCTGGTCACGGCGGTCCTCGTCCTGGGCTACAGCGTGTCACTGGTGGTGCGAGCCCGCCGGGCCCGCACCGACTGAACCGACCGCCCCGGGGTCAGGCCTCGGGGGTTTTCCGCTCCATCAAGCCCCGCTCCCAGACCAGGGCTGCCACCACCGCCCCGACCATCGGGCCAATCCAGTACACCACGTGACCCAGCCAGTTGCCGCTCACCGCGGCGGGGCCGAAGGCGCGGGCCGGGTTCATCGCGGCCCCGGTCAGCGGCCCGCCGATCATGATGTCAAAGAACAGCACCAGGCCGATCCCGAACCCACCGACCGCTGGGGCCGTCGGTGCCACCGCAGTCCCGTAGAAGGCGGACATCAGGAAGAAGGTCAGCACCGCCTCGATGGCGATCGCCTGCCCGAGGGTGACGCCATTCTGGATCATCGGGGTCCCCAGCCCGGAGGCCATCACGGCGTTGCCCGGGACCAGGGCAGTGACCACCCAGGCCGCAGCCACGGCGGCCACCAGCTGGACCGTGATGTATGCCGCCGCAGGACCGGGGCGAATCCGGCCTCCGACCAGGAAACCGAGGGTGACGGCGGGGTTGAAGTGGGCCCCCGAGATGTTCATGAATGTCGTGACCAGGACGCCGAGAGCGAGGGCCTGGGTCAGGGCCACACCCATCAGCCCGATCCCGGTATTGGGCAGGGCCCCGACCACGATGCCACCGGCGCAGAAGAAGACCAGACCGAAGGTGCCGATGGCCTCGGCGAGGATTCGACGGGAAAGCGGCATGGCGACCTCAGTAAGAGTGGGAGACCCTAAACTCACCCGCGGGCCGCCGGAGTCAAGCCGTGGGACCACCCCGGCGGAAGAGCAGGCTGGCGTTGACCCCCCCGAAGCCGAATGAGTTGCTGAGCAGGTATTCGGGGTCGGCGTCACGCCCCTGCCCGGGCAGATAGTCCAGGTCGCAGGCCGGGTCCGGGGTCTCCAGGTTGACGGTGGGCGGCAGCCAGCGGTGGGTACTGGCCAGCGCGCAGATCGCGCCTTCGATCGCGCCGCTGGCGCCCAGCGCGTGGCCGTAGTAGCCCTTGGTGCCGCTGATCAGCAGCCGAGCCGCGTGATCACCGAAGACCTGCTTGATCGCGTCGGTCTCGGTGGGATCGTTGAGCGGGGTCGACGAGCCATGGGCGTTGAGGTAGCCGACCTCGTGGGTGGCGGCATGCCCATCGGCGAGCGCGAGGCGCATGGCCCGCGCCGCCTGGCTGCCGTCCGGTCGCGGGGCGGTCATGTGCCAGGCGTCGTTGGTCTGCCCGTAGCCGCAGACCTCCAGGTAGATCGGGGCTCCCCGGGCCAGCGCCCGGCTTCGTTCCTCCAGCACCAGGACAGCCGCTCCCTCCGCCATCACAAACCCGTCGCGGTCCCGGTCAAATGGGCGGCTGGCGCCTGCCGGGTCATCGTTCCGGGTGGACATGGCCCGGATGATCGAGAAGGCGCCGAAGGTGAGTGGGGCCAGCGGCGCCTCGGCCCCACCGGCCAGCATCAGGTCCGCTTCCCCGCGACCAATCGCCCGCCAGGCCTCACCGATCGCGATAGTGCCGGAAGCACAGCTCATCCCATTGGTCAGGTTGGGGCCGGTGATCCCGAACTCGATGGCGAGATTGCAGCTGGCCGCCCCGGCAAACACGGTGAGGGCGAGTCCCGGATCCACCCCCCGCAGGCCACCGGCCAGGAACTTCCCGTGCTCCCGCTCGGCGTGGCTGACACCGCCCAGCGCAGTGCCCATCATCGCCCCCACCCGGTCCCGGTCCTCCACGGCCAGGTCGACCCCGGCGTCGGTCAGCGCTTGACGGGCGGCGACCAGTGAAAACTGGCTGCAGCGGTCCAACCGTCGGGCCCGCTTGACCTCCATCCAGTCGGCTGGCTCGAACCCGGCGACCTCTCCCGCCACTCGGGACCGGAACGGCTCCGGATCGAACCGGGTCAGCGGGCCGACTGCGGACCGGCTCGCCTTCAGACCGCTCCACAGGGCCTCCTTGCCGATCCCGAGAGGTGACAGCGTTCCGATCCCGGTGATCACCACCCGACGCGTCTCAGCCATCGTTTTTCTCCGCCGCGCGGGCAATCCCGGCGAGGGTCCGCGACGCGATGCCATGGACGAAGACCGGTCCGATCACCCAGTCGGCGGCCGGTCGGCGGATCAGCGGCCAGGCCGGGCCGTCCCACTCGTGGAGCAGATGGACGTGACTGCCGCCCGCGTGCGGGGTGACGCGCCACAGCACGTCCATGCCGGTGGTGATGCCCCCGATATGCCGGTACCGGACCTCCCGTGCCTCGGGGTCGGCCCGGATCTCCGATTTCCACCAGGTGGGCCAGTTGAACGGCCCGAACGGGCGCCAGGCGGCCATCTCCACCACTCCTTCGCGTGCGGTGCCCTGGTGGAACCGGACCCACCGGTAATGGGGCAGATGGTGGGGCCATCGCTCCACGTCGGCCGCGAGGGCATAGACCCGATCGGGTGGAGCAGCCACCAGGGTCTCATCCACCGTACGCATCACGACCGCCTCCAGCAGGCGACCAGGCGGGCCCCCGGCCGGTGATACACCCTGGCACCCTTGATCTCCGCCTCCTCAAGCAGCCTGGCGAGCCTGCCACTGGTGAACCCACGGCGCAGTGAGATCACCCCGTCCCGCAGCGTGTCGTCATCGAAGCGCAGCAGGCGACCGGCCACCCGGAATCCGACGCCCGCGAGAGGGGCGCGCCGAAGATCCGCCACCACGACCCCGTGGCGGGCGATGCGATCGGCTTCCCGGAACAACGCGATGCAGCCGGCCGGATCGAGGTGGTGGGCCAGCTGACTCACCACCACCAGGTCCACCGCCTGATCCCCCACCGGGAGGGCACCACCGCAGCCGTGGATCAGGGGCACTCCCGTCGCGGCCGCGAGCCGGGCGGCGGTCCAGCTTCGCTCCAGCCCCATCGGGCGAAGGGCAATTCCCCGGCGCCTGGCCCACTCGGCCAGCATCAGGGGGACATCGCCGGCCCCGGTCCCCACGTCGAGCAGCGTCAGGGGCCGATCGGCCGGAAAGGGGAGCAGGCGGCCGAGCCCGAACCGGATGGCGGAGTTACCGCCCAGCCAGCGATTGGCGCGCTGGATGTTCCCCAGCGAGGTGCGGACCCGGGCGGGGTCAGCTTGGGGGTCGTCGAGCAACTCCCGGCCAATCGTGGAGACGCCGAGCTGGTTCATCCCAACTCGGCGTCATGGTAGCCGCCCCGGAAGTAGACCAGTGGGCGGCCGGGGAAGGTGGTTCCGGCCACGACTTGGCCTACCACGATCGTGTGGTCGCCAGCCGCGAAGCGGGCATGGCTGTCGCACTCGATCACGGCGAGAACGCCGTCGAGCACCGGGTTCCCTCGAGGGCTCATCTGCCACCCAAGGCCGTCGAATCGGTCAGGATGCGACTCGGCGAACTTCCGGGCCAGGCTCTCCTGACCGCTCTGCAGCATATTGATCGCAAACCGGGGGGTGCTCGTCAGCAGGCGGTACAGTTCCGCCCCGTGGTCGATGTTCATGGACACCAGAGCGGGCGATAGCGAGACCGAAGTGAAGCTGTTGATGGTCATGCCCACGGGGCGACTCTCGGCATCCACCGTGGTCACCACCGCGACGCCGGTGACGAACCGTCCGCACAGCTCCCGGAATCGGGCCGGATCGAATCCACTCATCCAAACACCAATCCGGTCAGGAAGCGGGGGTTGAGGACCAGGCTCGGCGGCAGCATGTCGCCGGTCACCCCGATCAGGGTGTGGGACCAGCCACGCCGTTCGACCCGCTCGACCGCGCGATCGAACAGCCGGGGAGTGAACATGGCATAGCCAATCAACCGCTCCACCACCCGCTTCCCGGCAAAGGCCCGGCGGTGGGCTCGAGCATAGCCGGCCAGCCGCGGCCGGGCGACCAGCCCCGGGGTGGCGAGGGCTTCGAGGGCGGTGTCGACCGCCAGCGTGGCGCTGCGGAGCGCGGTGCAGATCCCTTCGCCGGTGAACGGATCGAAGAACTCGGCCGCATCGCCGACCAGCAGGGCGCCCCCGGCCACCAGTCGCCGGGCCCGGCCACCGAAGGGTCCGGTGACCATGACGGCCCGGATCACCTCGGTCCGGGCCAGGCGGTGGCGCAGGGCGGGGAAGCTGGCCAGCACCTGGCGGAAATACTCCTCGGGCCGACCGGAGGCGCCCGCCGAGAGCGCCGTCGGGACGACGGCCGAGACGTTGGCGCGCGTGCCGCCGAGCGGGTTGATCCCGACGTAGCCCTCGGCGCCGACGTGCATCTCAGCCCGGTCGGTGAGGTCCGAGACACCGTCCAGGTGCCCGACGAACGCCAGCCGGCTCGGGGAGCCGGTGCGATACCCGCCGATCTGCCTGGCCACTCGGGATCGGATCCCGTCCGCGCCAACCGTGAGTCGGGCCGAGATGGTCTCCAGTTGCCCGTCCCGGGTCCGGAACACTCCGCCCGCGACGGTGCCCCGGTGGTAGAGCAGTTGGTCGAGCGCAAGCCCTTCCCGCACCACCGCGCCGCGCCCGCGGGCCACGTCCAGAATGGCGGCATCGAGGATCAGCCTGGGAAGGGCAAGGCCCGCGGGACGGGGCCCATGACGATCGGACTCGACTTGAGCAAAGAGTCCCGTCAGCTGGGCCCCGCCGGGACCGTGCACCGTCGTGCCGGCCAGGGCGTGTCCGGCGGAGCGAACTGCGGGGGGAAGTGCGTCGAGCAGGTCGAGTTGGCGCACTGTCTCGGGCGAGAGGTATTCGGCGCAGGGCTTGTCCCGAGGGAACCGGGCGCGATCGACCAGCGTAACCCGCAGGCCGGCGGCCGCGGCGCGGGCCGCGGTGGCCGCGCCGGCTGGCCCAGCGCCGATCACCAGCAGGTCGGTGTGGTGCATCACTCAGCCGATTCGCTGGTAGCTGAGGCCTTCGAAGATCATCCGGCTGGTGTCGCCTCCGGGGAAGGAATACGGTATCTCCAGCAGCAGCCCGGTGTCGGAGAAGGTGATCCGGGCCGCTCCGTTGGCGGTGGACCAGGTGCAGAGCCTCAACTTCTCCCGGGTGCCGGACAGGACGGACCGGATCGTCTGCCGGAAACGGCAGCTTCCGGAGGCCTCGAACCGCCAGTTCGTGGTCCACGTCTGCAGGTCGCCGCCGACGGTGACCACCAGCGTGGTCTCCCATTCTCCAATCAGCCTGGGCGACCCGTCGCTCTGCCCGGACGCGGTGTCGTCGCCATAGCTGAGGATCCGGCTCCCTCCGGCACAGGCCGCGACCATCAGAAAGCCACCAACCAGGACGCCCCCAGCCAGCCGGCGAGGCCAGCCACTGCGGTGGCGATCAGGTTCACGGCGTCGTTGCCGATCCACGGTACTCCTCCCACCATCTCGGTTCGGTCTCCGCACCGGTGTCGGCGCCGTTCGCTTGGCTGGGCACAGCGCGGGCACCGGAAGCGTCCTTGAAGGGTAGCCCCGAGGAGGGAATCCGCCATCATCCCCGCGAAGCCCACCGCGGTGGCGAGCCAGATCAGGGCGACGCTCCCCGCCATCCAACCGGTGGATCCGGCGACCAGCACGGCCCCGGCCAGTCCTCCGAGGGCGCCAGGGAGGGAGACGCCGCCCGAGGTGCCATGGGAGACAGGTCGCCCGGTGTGGATCAGTCGCGGCGGCTTCCGGCTCAGGCTGCCCAGGCTGGTCGCCCAGGTGTCGGCGGCGGCCGCGGCCAGCGAGCCGGTCACCACGGCCAGTCCACCACTCGGGTCGTGCCTGGCCCAGAGCCCGCCGAGCAGCGCGATGCCCCCGTTGGCCAGAACCTGGACGGGATCCCGCCGGTTCCCACGGGCATCGACCCAACTGGGCGTGGCGTGCTCGGTGATTCTGGAGACCAGGGAGCTGCTGAGGAAGAAACTGAGCAGGGCCACTCCCCCGGCCCACCCGGTACCCCACAGGACCGCGGTGCCGACTGCGGCGGCGGTGATCGCGCCGCCGGCTGTCAGGGCGGCGAATCGCCACCCGAGCGCCGCGATGGTTGCGGCCAGAAGCACGGCAAGAGGCAGGGAAGCCATCGGCCCAGAATGGCGGTGATCCGGGCCTCGAGGCAAGTTGGGTCTGGTTGCCGTCCCCTGGCCGGACTATGTTCCCCGCGGCCCAACCAATCCAATCCACTCATCGTGTCCACGCCGCTCAACATCCATGCGATCCTCCCGTTGAGCCTGCTCGAGGCGATGCGCAATCTCGACACGCCCATCGATGATGGGTTGGCCGAGCTGGCGCACGAGATGGTCGCCAAGCGGCTGGGATTGAGCAACACGGTCGCCATTCAGATTGAACGCCTCGGCGCGCTGGCTGAGCGCCAGGGCACGGTTCCCATCGAGGAAGCCGTGAGTGTCTTCCGGCTGGTGAGCCGCCGGGCCGATGCCCAGTTGGTGTTTGCGGATGCTGGACGTCGGGCGGCCCGGTATGCGGCGCGGAGGGTGGCCCCGCTGAGCCGCCGACTGCTTCAATTCGGTCCCCGGGGGCTCCGCCGTCGGCTGGGCCTGAAGGCGGCGGCCCGGGTCTCGGCCCGGGTGCTCGATGCCCAGCTGATTGCAGCGAGCCCGCTGGCGGAGGCTCGGGCCACCGATTCGCTGGCGAGCCGGGCGGAGGCGTTGGGCGAAGGCTGTTATTTCTACGGAGCGGCGTTCGCTGAACTGCTCCGGCTGACCTGTGGTTTCGAGGGCGCCATGCTGCACGACGGCTGCCGGGCCAAGGGCGATCCGGCCTGCACCTGGCGGGCCACCACGGTGGAGGGCTACCCGTGACGACGACTTCGTTCGACCTGGTCGCCCTGCGGGAGGGACTCGACGCCGCCGGCGCCGACGCCTGGTTGTTGTTCGACTTTCGCGGCATCAACCCGATCGCCAAGCGGGTCCTGGGGGTCACCGGGATGGGGAGCCGCCGGCTGTTCGTGCTGCTGCCGAAGGAGGGCGAGCCGGTGGCGGTGGTGCACAAGATCGAGCTCCAGCCGTTCCGTCAGTTTCCGGGGCGGGTCATCCCCTACGCCCGGTGGGAGGAGCTGCATGAGGCACTCCGCACCGTGGTGGCCGGCCGGACCGTCGCGATGGAAATCTCCGCCAATGACGCGGTGCCCTACCTCGACCGGGTGCCGTACGGGGTGGTGGAGTTGATCAAGAAGCTGGGTGGGACCGTCGTCTCAAGTGCCGCGCTGGTGACCCATTTTGCGGCCCGCTGGTCGGATCAGGAGCGGGAGGGCCACCTCCAGGCGGCCGAACAGCTGGCCACGATCGCCCGCGCCGCTCTGGCCGACGCCGTCACCCAGGCGGGGACCGGGCTGACGGAGTGCGCGCTCCAGGCCCGGGTCATTGAGGAAATCCATCGTGCCGACCTCCATTTCGACCACCCGCCGATCGTGGCCTTCGGTCCCAATGCGGCCGATCCCCACTACGCGCCGGTCCCCGGCAGCGACGGGGTGTTGCAGCCCGACCAGACCGTGCTCCTCGACCTGTGGGGTGGTCCTCGGATCGACTCGGTCTACGCCGATCAGACCTGGATGGGGTATGCCGGCCGGTCGCCGTCGGAGCGGGTCCAGACGATCTGGCGGACCGTCCGGGATGCCCGGGATGCGGCCATCGCCAAGGCGCGGGAGACCGTGGCCTCCGGCCGGCCGCTCAGGGGATTCGAGATCGACCGGGCCGCGCGGGACCTGATCGAGGCGGCGGGGTTCGGGGAGTACTTCATGCACCGGACCGGTCACTCGATCGACCGGGATCTGCACGGCTCCGGACCGCATTGCGACGACTACGAGACCCGGGACGATCGGGAACTGATGCAGGGCGTCGGGTTTTCGATCGAGCCGGGGATCTACCTCCGGGGCGAGATCGGGGTCCGGAGCGAGATCAACATGTTCTGGGGTCCCGACGGAATGGTGGTGACGCCTGCCGTGCCCCAGGTGGACCTGATTCTGCCCCGCTAGTCCGGCGGTAGGCCAGCGGGCCAGTGGCGGCTCAGGGGGCCGGGAGCTGGATGGCCGGTGGCGGGGGCGGATCGCCGAAGAGCACCAGTCCCACCGGTTCCCGGAGATGGCCGAAGGGCAGGGCCCGGTCGACCCCCATGGCGAGAAAGAGCAGCGCCAGATAGGCCAGTGAGAACCGGTACATCTGCCAGTGCATCGGGGACTTCTCGGGCTCCTTGAACAATCGGATGCAGTACCAGAGGAATCGGGCGCCCAGCAGCAGGGCCACGATGGCGTAGAGCATTCCCTGGGTCCCCGACAGCCACGGCAGGATGGTCAGCGGGATCAGCATGATGGTGTAGCTCAGCATCTGGAGCTTGGTGCGGTGGCCGCCCTGGACCACCGGCATCATCGGGATGCCGGCCAGGGCGTAATCATCCCGCTTCATCAGCGCGAGGGCCCAGAAGTGGGGCGGCGTCCAGTAGAAGACGATCGCGAAGAGGTAGATCGCCGCGAGGTCGATCCGGCCGGTCACCGCCGCCCAGCCGACCAGGGGTGGGAAGGCACCCGCCGCGCCCCCGATGACGATGTTCTGCGGGGTCCAGCGCTTCAGCCAGAGGGTGTACACGAAGACGTAGGAAAGCAGCCCGGCGAGGGCCAGCCAGGCACTGAGCGGATTGACGAACCGCCAGAACAGGGCAAACGCCGCCGCCCCGAGGGTGATCCCGAAGAGCAGGGACGCGCCGGCGGAGATCCGACCGGAGGGCACGGGCCGCAACCGGGTCCGCCCCATTATGGTGTCCACGTCCTGGTCAAACCACATGTTGATGGCGTTGGCGCCGCCGGCCATCAGGTAGCCACCGAGCAGCACCCACCCCACCAGCGCGGGGGACGGAAGCCCGGCGTCGGTGATGAACATCGGGGCCACCGCCGTCACCAGCAGGAGCGAGATGACCCGCGGCTTGGTGAGGGCGACCAGATCGGTGAGGAGTGACATCGGGGCAGAAGAACGGGTTCTCGCGAGCCCTTGTCAAGCGGCGGCATGGAGCGAATCTTCCACCGCTTCCGATCCGGCCTCTGCACCGGCCGCACCCCAGGAGGTTTGATGAGCACCGAACGGGACGCCTGGGGCGAACGGCTGCCCCGCACGGTTGGGCTGGCGGGGGCGGTAGCCGTCCTGGTGGGGACCACCATCGGGAGCGGGATCTTCCGGGTCCCCGCCACGGTGGCGGACCGGATGGGGGAGCCCGGATCGTTCATGCTCGTCTGGGTGGTCGGGGGCGTCCTGGCCCTGTTCGGGGCCCTCACCCTGGCCGAACTGGCGGCGATGTATCCCCGCAGCGGCGGGGTCTTCGCCTTTCTGGAGGAGGGGGTCGGCCGGTTGCCGGCGTTTCTCTTCGGCTGGTCGCAACTGGTCGTCATCCGGGCGGCGGCGCTGGGGGGCATCTCGACGATCTTCGCCGAGTACCTGACCCGGTTCGTGCCGCTGACGCCGCGCCAGGTCCAGTACGTGGCGGCCGGAGTCATCCTGACCGTGGGTACCCTCAACTATTTCGGGGTCAGGCGGGCCGGAGCGGTCATGAATGTGGCGACCGCGGCCAAGTACACCGCCCTGGTGGCGCTTGCCTTCCTGGCCTTCGCCTTCGGCCAGGGGCAGTTGGGCAACATGTCGCCCCTGGTGGATGTCAGCTTTCCGCTCTCGGCCTTCGGCATGGCTTTGGTGTCGGTGATGTGGGCCTATGACGGCTGGGCCGACCTGTCCTACATGGGGGGAGAGGTCAAGGACCCGTCACGAAACATCCCCAGGGCGCTGATCCTCGGGACCGTGATGATCATCGCGATCTACCTGGCCGTCAACGCGGCCTACCTCTACCTGGTGCCGATCGACGAGATGGCCGGCTCCCCCCTGATCGCCAGCACCGCGGCGGATCGGATTCCCTTCCTGGCGGGGGCCGGAGGGGCGGTCATCGCCGCCGTGGTCATGCTGTCGACCTTCAGTAGCGTCAACGGCTCGATGATGACCGCGCCCCGGATCTTCTTTGCCATGGCCGACCGGAAGCTCTTCTTCCGGGGGATCGCCCACGTGAGCCCCCGGTATCACAGCCCCGCCGCCGCCATCTGGCTGGCCACCGGGCTCGGGGTCACCTTCGTGCTGTTCAACGACTTCCAGCAGCTGGCCGACCGGTTCGTCCTGGGGATCTGGCCGTTCTACATTCTGGCGGTGGTGGGGGTCTTCTTGCTCCGGCGCCGGTCTCCAGGCCTGCCCAGGCCCTATCGGGTATTCTGGTTCCCGGTGGTGCCGGCAGTGTTCCTGATCGCCTCGACCGGCATGGTGCTCAACGCCCTGGTGACCGACCCGGTCAACACCGGGATCACCTTCGGGATCATCCTGGCCGGGGTGCCGGTGTACTACCTCTGGGTCCGGCGGTCCGGCGGGGTGGGGCCCGATTCGGGATGAGAGGACATCGACCGTGACCCCCCTGTTACCCCGCCGTCAACTCGCCGTAACAGCCGTCTGAGATCTTGCCGTCTCCCTTACAGAGGCTATCTTCTTGCATCCCAGTTCTCCGCTTCACCCACTTTAGGGGGCAGTTATGAAACGCAGTCTCGCTAGCGCCATTCTGGCGGCTACAGTGCTCGCGGCGTTTCCGAATCCGGTCTCCGCTCAGGGCGTGACCACCGGTGCGATCCGGGGGGTGGTCGTCGACGGCGCAGGGAACCCCCTGGCAAATGCCCGGGTCGTCGCCCTGCACCAGTCGTCCGGCACGAGCTATCAGAACGTTACCCGTGCCGATGGCCGGGCGGTCCTCCCGGGCATGCGGGTCGGTGGCCCGTATCAGGTCACCGTGTCCGCCATCGGCTACGAGCGCCAGGTGCGCGAGAATGTGCACGTCTCGCTCGGTGTCTCGGCGGACCTGATCTTCGAGATGAAGGCGGTCGCGGTCACCATTGACGAGATCCTGGTGTCCGGCGAGCGGAACGCGGTGTTCAGTTCCGAACGGACCGGTGCCGCGACGGCGGTGACCCGTGAGGCGCTCGAACGGCTGCCCACGGTCACGGGCCGGATCGGGGACTTTACCCGGCTGACCCCGCAGGTCCGGGGGAGCTCGTTCATCGGGCAGGACAACCGGATGAACAACATTACGGTGGACGGGTCCTATTTCAACAACTCGTTCGGTCTCGCGGGACAACCCGGCGACCGGACCGGAGTCGCCCCGATCTCCCTGGCCGCCATCGAGCAGGTCCAGATCAACATTGCCCCGTACGACGTGCGGCAAGGTAACTTCATCGGCGCCGGCGTCAACACGGTCACCCGCAGCGGCACCAACGAGCTTAAGGGTTCGGCCTACTATTCGCTGCGGAACGACGGGCTGGTGGGCACCAAGGCCGGGGACCTGACCTTCAATCCGGGGACCTTCAAGTACAACCTGTTCGGTGCCAGCCTCGGTGGCCCGATCATCAAGAACAAGGCGTTCTTCTTCGCCAGCTACGAAGGAGATGGCTTGACCGACCCCGGCACCACCTTCACGGCGAACACCGGCGGTCAGACCGTCGAGGGGACGACCACCCGGGTCCTCGCATCCGACCTGGATCAGCTCAGCGCGTTCCTGCAGGACAAGTTCGACTACGCCACCGGAGGGTATCAGGGTTACGATCACAAGCGGCCTGCGACCCGAATCCTGGCCAAGCTCGACTTCAATCTGAACACCAACAACAAAGTGAGTGTCAGGTACAACCACCTGGATTCCGAGACAGACGTTCTGGCGTCGAATTCCTCATCCCTCGGCTTCGGCGGCCGCCGAAGCCGGACCGATGCACTCAATTTTCAGAACTCGAACTACAAGATTCTGGAGAACATCCGGTCGATCGTCGGGGAGTGGAACTCGGTGATTGGCGGGAACAAGGCGAACAACCTCATCGTGGGGTACTCATATCACGACGAGAGCCGGGGCAGTCGGGGGACCCTCTTCCCACTGGTGGATATCCTCCAGGGCGGCCGGACCTACACCACGTTCGGGTTCGAGCCCTTTACCCCGAGCAACGAACTTCGCTACAGCAGTTTTCAGCTTCAGGACAACTTCACGATCTACGGGACGAAGCACGACTTGACGTTCGGGGTGAGCGCCGAAAGATACGAGTCGGAGAATGTCTTCTTCCCGGGCTCTCAAAGCGCGTATGTCTACAAGTCGCTGGCCGATTTCTACACCGACGCCAACGACTTTCTCACCAACCCGAATCGAACCACCTCCCCGGTCAACATGCGCCGGTTCCAGGTCCGCTGGTCGAACATTCCGGGGCAGGACAAGCCGATTCAGCCCCTGGAGGTGTTCTACGCCGGGGTGTACGCTCAGGATGAGTGGCGGGTGAACAAGAGCCTGACAGTGACCGCCGGACTCCGACTCGACGTGCCCTGGTTCGGCGCCACCGGGTTCGTCAACAGCCAAGTGGACGGGCTGAACTTCCGGGATGAGAACGGTGCCACGGCGAAGTATTCGACCTCCAAGCTTCCGAACGCGAACCTGCTGTTCTCCCCGCGGCTTGGCGTCAACTGGGACGTCACCGGGAACCGGAGCACTCAGGTTCGGGGCGGTACCGGAATCTTTACCGGGCGGCCGGCGTATGTCTGGGTCTCGAATCAGATCGGCGAGAACGGCGTCCTGACCGGCTTTGAGCAGCTGGATAACACCTCAGCCCGTCCGTTCCATCCGGACCCTGACCATTACAAGCCGGCCAACGTGACGGGCAATCCCGCGTCCAGCTACGGACTGGCATTTGGCGACCCGGGTTTCAAGTTTCCCCAGGTCTGGCGTACCAACCTTGCGGTGGACCACAAGCTGCCGTGGGATCTGGTGGGCACCGCCGAGTTCATCTACAGCCGGGACGTGAACGGTATCTATTACATCAATGCCAACCTGGCCCCGGCCAACACCAGTTTTACCGGTCCCGACGATCGCCCGCGCTGGACGACGACCAATCGACTGAATGCCAACGTCACCAGTGCGGTGGTCTTGAAGAATCAGGACGTGGGCTACGCCTGGAACATCGCGGCCACCCTCGAAAAGCAATTCACTGAAGGGCTCTTCGCCAAGGTTGCCTACAACTACGGGGTAGCCAAGAATACGGTGAGCCCTGGCAGCATCGCCTTCGGTTCCTGGAACAACAATCCCCATTCGGGCGACCCGAACAACCCCGGGCTGGCGACGGCGAACACCTCTCCCGGACACCGGGTCTTCGCGATGGTGTCCTACCGGAAGGAGTTCTTCAAGGTCGCCCCCCTCGGCGCCACGACGCTGTCCCTCTTCTGGGACGGTAGCACGATTGGGAACGCCAGCTACACCTTCTCGGGAGACCTCAACGGGGACGGCGGTTTCAGTAACGATCTGATCTACATTCCGACGGACAAGTCGGAGATGAACTTCCAGAGCTTTACCAATACGGCAACCGGGAAGGTCTTCACCCCGGAGATGCAGGCGGATGCCTGGGAGGCCTTCATCCAGCAGGACAAGTACCTCTCGTCTCACAGGGGGCGGTATGCTGAGCGGGGTGGGGTGTTCCTGCCGATGGTCTATCGGGCGGACGTCAGCCTCGCCCAGGACTTCGTCACTACCGTGGGCGGCCGGCCCAACCGGCTCCAGTTCCGGATGGACATCCTCAACGTCGGGAACCTGCTCAGCAAGAGTTGGGGGGTCGGTCAGCGATTCGTGACCACCCAGCCGCTCATCGCCCGGGGGGCGGACGGCTCCGGGAAGGCCCTGTACCGGCTCCGGAACAATGGGGACAATCTGCTCAGCCAGACCTTCGAGCCGACCAACAATCTGCCCGACGTCTACACGGTTCAGTTCTCCTTCAAGTACTTCTTCAACTGACCTGAGTCGGAGGGGGGTGGGGGCCTGGGAAGGCTCCCACCCCCTGTCTTTTGGGCCCATCCCCAAGGGGCGGCAGGGGGGACGATCGGGGGAAAGCCGGCCTTGGCGGCGCCGCCGGAGGGCGATAGCTTTGTCCCACCCCTGGCCCGGGTTGTTGCCCCGGGCCGGGGAGGCCCCGTTTCCACCGCTGGAATCCACATGAAACTCTTCGGAATTCAGCCCGCTGCTTCACGTTCCCTCAGGAGTAAGCTCATGTCAATGCGTGGCCGTCTCTTTGGCGCCGGAACGCTGCTGGCGTCCCTGCTGGCGCTATCGGCAGGCTTGGCCGAAGCCCAGGGTGTGACCTCCGCCGCAGTGCGCGGGGTGATTACCCGGGCGGGCGGCAGCCCGGTGGATGGGGCCGTCGTCACTCTGCTCAACGTCCAGACGGGGACCGTGCTCCGGGCCCGGACCCAGGCAAGCGGGCGGTACTTCTTCGACAACGTCGCGCCGGGTGGACCCTACACCGCCGAGGTCCGGGCGATCGGGTTCGAATCGCTGACCAAGACGGGGATCATGCTCTCCCTGGGCCAGCGGTATGACGCCACCTTCGAGTTGAGCGCACAGGTCGTCACTCTCGAGGAACTGACTGTGACGGCGGTCACCAACCCGCTGATCAACTCCAGCCGGACCGGAGCGGAGCAGACCATTTCGGACACCGCGATCCAGCGGCTCCCGATCCTGGGCCGGAACTTTGCCTCGCTGCTGAATACCAACCCCCAGGTCACGATCAGTTCGACCGGTGGGACTTCGGTTGCGGGCCAGAATAACCGGTTCAACTCGATCCAGATCGACGGCGCGGTCAACAACGACATCTTCGGGTTGGCGGCGAGCGGGACCCCGGGTGGTCAGGCCGGCGCCAAGCCGATCTCGCTGGAGGCCCTCAAGGAGTTCCAGATTCTGGTCGCCCCGTTTGACGTGCGGCAGGGCGGCTTTACCGGCGGCCTGATCAACGGGGTCACCAAATCGGGCACCAACCAGTTCCGCGGATCGCTGTTCGGCTACTTCCGGAATCGGGACCTGGTCGGGGTGGACACCGGCGGCAACAAGGTCAGCGAGTTCAAGATCCGGCAGTACGGCGGGACCATCGGCGGACCGATCGTCAAGGACAAGGTCCACTTCTTCATCGCCTTCGACGCTCAGGACAGCCAGACCCCGTTCACCGGCGCCAGCGCGACCGAGCCCCAGACCGGCATCACCGTCGCGACCGCCGACCGGGTCCGGAATTCGATGATTCAGCGCTTCAACATCGATCCGGGCAGCTGGGAGGCCCCGATCATCGAGCGGCCGGACCTGAACTTCTTTGGCAAGATCACGGCCCAGCTCACCGCCACCCAGTACCTGGAGATCTCCAACAACCGGGTCGACGCCGGAGACGACAACCTCGGCCGGGGCACCCGGAACCAGATCGCCCGGGACGGTTATCAGCTGTCCAACAGCGGCTACCGGTTCGACAGCAAGACCAACAGTACCCGGCTCAAGTGGTTCGGCCAGTTCGGTGGGATCTCCAGCGAAGTCCTGGCCGGGTATCAGACGGTCCGCGACAAGCGGAACGTGGGGACCGAGGCCCCACTCCTGATGGTGCAGGGTGACGTGGCCGGGAACTACCTCGCGGCGGGTGGCGAGCGGTTCTCCCAGGCCAACCAGCTCGACCAGAACGTGGCCGAGTTGACCGCCAACGTCAGTTTCCTGAAAGGGGCGCACCAGTTCACGATCGGGACCCACAACGAGTTCTTCTCCTTCATGAACATCTTCTTCCCGGCCTCCAGGGGTGTCTGGACCTTC
>CAYINH010000008.1:0-20360 GCA_964364615.1 uncultured Gemmatimonadaceae bacterium | reverse complement strand
GCCCTGCTCGCTCCGGGAAGGGTCCGCCTGCCTGGGGGGTGTGCCATCAGACACAGCCGGGCGTCACCTTGAAGGAGGCCACCTCAGCGCCGCGCCTTGCTGCCATCTGACAACAGGCGTATTCATTGAATGCTGCTCCCGGCGCTATTGGACGCCGATGCCTATGCGGTTCTTCCCCCCCCGCTGGATGGTGTTCAGCGGTCTCCTCGCCGCTTCGATCTCCCTGGGCGCTGTCGACGCCCAGAGCGTCCCTCGCAACGCCGAGATACGTGGCATCGTGGTCCGGGGCGATACCCGGGAGCCGGTGGCAGGGGCCAGGCTGTCGCTGGAGGGGACGGAGCATGTTGTGATTTCCGACAAGAACGGGAAGTTCAAGTTCCCCAAGGTGGCGGCGGGCGAGTATCTGGTCCGGGCCGAAGTAGAAGACTTTCCCCCGACCAGCAGCCTGGTCCGGCTGCTGCCCAAGGAACGGATGGAGATGGAGTTCCAGATCGGGGTCACGGAGGCGCAGGCGCTGCCTGACATCGAGGTGGAGGCGCCGGACACCCGGATCAGCCCGATTGCGGAGTTCAACCGGCGGGCCATGGAAGGCAACGGCCGCTACATCACCCGGGCGATGCTCGAGAAGCGGCAACCGGCCTCGCTCCAGGACATGCTCCGATCGGTTCCTGGGGTCCAGATCAGCTGCCCCAGAACTCAGCGCGTCTGTACCCTTCGGCTCCGGCGAGCCAGCTGCGATCCCGCCTACTTCATGGATGGGATGCCCACCGATCCCTCGGTGCTGTATCTGACGGTTCCCACCGACGTGGAGGGGATCGAGATCTACAGTGGCCCCTCGCAGGCCCCGATCGAGCTGGAAGGGATGCGGCGGTCCGGGTGTGGGGTGATCGCCATCTGGACCCGAGTCGGGGAGCGACCGAAGCGACCCTGAGCCGGTCACCGGCCCCCGCTCCCCAGCACGGGGGCCTTTCAGTATCTTGCCTTGCCTCGCCGGGACCGATCCCAGGTCGGCCCGATTCCAGGACCCACAGCAGATCCATCACGGGAGCCGTCGCACATGCAGGCTGAAGCCTCCTCCGCCCGTCGCGGTATGCCTCTCCACAGCAAGATCCTCATCGGACTCGTGCTGGGGGCCTCCGCGGGCACCGCCGGGAACCTGCTCCTGCCGGGCGATCCCCGGCTGCTCTGGGCGGTGGACAACGTCCTGAATCCGATCGGGCAGATCTTCATGCGGCTGCTGTTCATGGTGGTGGTTCCGCTGGTGTTCACCTCGGTGACGCTGGGTGTGGCGTCGCTGGGTGACATCCGGCGGATTGGCCGGATCGGGAGCAAGACGCTGCTGTTCTTCCTCGCGACCACGGCGCTCGCCGCCGTCATCGGTCTGACGCTGACCAACCTGGTGCGACCGGGGGACTCGCTCGATCCCGAGGTCCGGACCTCGCTCATGGAGGAATACTCCAGTCAGGCCGGCGAGCGGATGGCCGCCGCCGAGTCCACCAAGTTCGGGGTCGAGACCTTCGTGAACATCGTGCCGAAGAACCCGGTGGAGGCCGCCGCCAAGGGTGACATGCTGGGCCTGATCTTCTTCTCGCTGATCTTCGGGATCGCGCTCACCATGATCGGGGAATCGGGACGCAAACCGGTGATGGATGTCCTGGTGGGAATCTCGGAAGCAGTCATGATCATGATCAACTTTGCCATGAAGCTGGCCCCGCTCGGGGTCTTCGGGCTGATCTTTTCGGTCACCGCCAAATTCGGCTACAACCTGCTCCAGTCACTGCTGCTGTACGTCGTGACGGTACTGGTCGGGTTGGCCATCCATCAGTTTGCGGTAATCCCCACCCTCGCCAAGCTGCTGGCCGGTATCGGCCCTCGGCAATTCTTCCTGGGGATCAAGCAACTGGTGGTGACCGCGTTCTCCACTTCGAGTTCCAACGCGACCCTCCCCACCACGATCCGCACCGCCACCGACAACTTCGGGGTGCCGCCGGAGATTGCCGGGTTCGTGCTCCCGTTGGGCGCCACGATGAACATGAACGGGACGGCCCTGTTCGAGGGGATGACGGTGCTCTTCCTGGCCCAGGTGTTCGGAATCCAACTCGACCTGCTGACCCAGGTCATCGTGGTCATCATGTCGGTGATCACCGCGGTGGGCGTGGCCGGTGTCCCGAGCGGCTCGATTCCGCTGCTGGTGATGGTGATGGGGATGGTGGGGATTCCGGGCGAGGGGATTGCCCTGATTCTGGGGGTCGATCGGATTCTGGACATGTGCCGCACGGTGCCCAACGTGACCGGCGACCTGCTGACCTCGCTGGTGATTACCCGGAGCGAGGGGCTGCCGTTCCGAGTGCCCGATCCGGCGGACGGCCGGCCGGCCTGACCGGACGGAGGGTCAGTCTAAGGAGGTGTCAGACAATAAGGTTGCCCTCTAGCATGTGAGGTGCGAGATTGAGGGGTGTGACAGATCTTCGCGCCCTTCAGCAGAAGGTGGCCCGGCTGTGGCCCCATCTGGACGAGCGTGCCCGCCGGCTGTTCGCCGCCAGCGAGGCGCGGGACCTCGGGCATGGGGGCGTGTCGCAGGTCAGTCGCGCCTGTGGGTTGTCGCGGGTCACGATCACGAAAGGGCTGCGGGAACTGGACGAGGCCCCTCTGCCCGCCGGTCGCGTGCGGCGCCCGGGGGCGGGACGGCCGCGGAGTGAGGTCCGCGATCCGGACTTGGTGGAGCGTCTCGATGCGCTGGTGGAGCCGACGAGCCGGGGCGATCCGGAGTCCCCGTTGCGGTGGACGAGCAAGAGTACGCGGGCGCTCGCGGGGGAACTGACGGCGGCGGGCCATCCGGTCAGCCACGAGACGGTCGCACAGTTGTTGCGACACCTTGAGTACAGCCTGCAGGGCACTCGGAAGTCCGAGGAAGGGGAGCAGCACCCCGACCGCGATGCGCAGTTCCGCTTCATCCAGGACGAGGTCCGCAAGGCTCTGGCCGCGAAACGTCCGGTGATCTCCGTGGATACGAAGAAGAAGGAACTCCTGGGGAACTACGCGAATGCGGGTCGGCAATGGCGGCCCGCCCAGGCTCCTCAGCGGGTCCAGGTGCATGACTTCCCCACTCCCGAGGTTCCCCGAGCCTACCCGTACGGCATCTACGACCTGGGCCACAACACCGGGTTCGTGAATATCGGGACGGACCATGACACGGGCGCGTTCGCCGTGGCCTCGATTCGGGGGTGGTGGCGGGCGGAGGGCCGCCACCTCTATCCCCGCGCCCGAAGCCTCCTGATCACGGCGGACGGCGGGGGCAGCAACGGGTACCGGCTGCGGCTCTGGAAAGTGAAGCTGCAGTCCTTCGCCGACGAGGCGGGGATCACCCTGCGCGTCTGTCACTTCCCGCCGGGGACGAGCAAGTGGAACAAGGTGGAACACCGGCTCTTCTCGTTCATCTCCACCAACTGGCGAGGGGAACCCCTGCGCGACTACGAGACGATCGTGCGCTTGATCGCGAACACCACCACCGCGCAGGGACTGACGGTGACGTGCCGCCTGGATCGGCGGCGCTATCCCGTCGGCAAGAAGATCTCCGACGCCGAGTTCGCGACCGTGCGTTTACACCCTCACCCCTTCCACGGGGAGTGGAACTACGCGATCCGGCCACGAGTCAGGAAGTAAATGTTATTTATTGACACTGCCTAACCCGCGCCCCGGGTTCGGATTGCGTCATGACCGGTTGGGGCCGGGGTCAGGCGCAACTGGCCTTCTGACGCCGCCACCACGGTGGCCACCGCCGCATCGCCGGTGACGTTGGTGGTGGTCCGGAGCATGTCGAGGATCCGGTCCACCCCCAGAATGAGCGCGATGCCGGCCGACGGGACCCCGATCGCCTCCAGAATGATCACCAGCATGATGATCCCCACCCCGGGCACCGCAGCGGTCCCGATCGAAGCCAGCACCGCCGTGAGCACGATGGTCAGCTGCTGCGCCAATGACAGTTCCATGCCCAAGGCCTGCGCGATGAACACCGCCGCCACGGCCTGATAGAGCGCGGTGCCATCCATGTTGATGGTGGCCCCGAGCGGCAGCACGAACGACGAAATCTCCTCCGACACCCCGAGTGCCTCTTCGCACCGCTCCATGGTGACCGGGAGGGTGGCGCCGCTGGAGCTGGTGGAGAAGGCGACCAGCTGCACCGGGGCGATCCCCAGGAAGAACCGCTTGAGCGGCATCGGGCTCATGAACTTGATCAGAGCGGTGTAGGTCACCCCCATGTGGATCGCCAGTCCCAGGATCACAGTGACCATGTAGAGTCCCAGCGCGCCCAACAGCCGGATCAACTGGCCCAGGTCATCCCCGGCGACCGCCGTGATCGTATCGGCAATGAGGGCAAAGACCCCGATCGGGGCGATCAGCATGATCACGTCCACCAGCCGGATCACCACGTCGTTGAGGCTGCGGAAGACGTCCAGCAGCGGCCTGGCCCGCTCGCCGGGGAGCTGCATCAGCCCGATGCCCAGCAGGATCGCCACAAAGACGATCTGCAGCATCTTGCCGTTGTCGGCCGCAGCCTTGATGACGTTGTCGGGGACGATGTCCACCAGGATCTGCAGGGGACCCCGCTCCCTGGTGGTGGCAGCGGCCTGCTCCTGGACCGAGACATTCCCTGAATAGGCCTGCTGCAGTTCGGTCCGGAGCGACTCCGGCACACTCCGCCCCGGCTTGATCGCGTTGACCAGCCCCAGCCCCAGCGTCACCGCGATCACCGTGGTGCTGAGGTAGATCGCGATCGTCTTGCCACCGATCCGGGACAGCTTCTTCAGGTCGCTCAAGGAGGCCACCCCGGTCACCAGGGAGCCGAGGACCAGGGGGACGGCGATCAACTTCAGGGCATTGAGGAAGATGGTGCCAAACGGGGCAACCCAGTCGGCGATGAACTCGCGCCAGCCGTTGGCGGCGCCGAGGACGCCGTAGCCCAGGCCGAGCAACAGGCCGAGGATGATCTGCCAGTGGAGTTGCCGGTACCAGCGCATCCGAATCCCCGAGGTGGTTGAGATCCCGCAAGGTAGCCCGTCGGGCGCCCGGTGCCACCCGGCTGATGGCCTATCGCGCCGTCAGCGCTCCGAGCTTGGACTCGATGCCGGCGAGCAGTGAGGTGTAGGACGCGGCGAAGCTCGATACCCCTTCAGCCTCAAGTTGGGCGGTGATGGCGGCCAGGTCGATCCCCGCCTGCCGCAGCGCCCCGAGCTGCCCGTCCGCCCTGGCGACACCCTCCTGAATCCGGAGTTCGGGCGCCCCATGGTCTCGATAGGCCTCGAAGGTCGCGGGCGGCAGGGTATTGACGGTGTGCTGACCGATCAGGGCCTCGACGTAGTACCCATCGGGATAGGCCGGGTCCTTGGTACTGGTGGAGGCCCAGAGCGGTCGCTGGACCAGCGCCCCGGCCTCAGCCAGTCGCTGCCACCGTGCGCTGCCGACCATTTCCTGGAACCCCGCGTAGGCTTGGCACGCGTTGGCAATCGCAGCGGTCCCCCGAAGCGCCTTGTCCGCCCCCGCCTTGTCGAGTTGGCCGTCCACCTTGCCGTCGAGCCGGCTCACGAAGAAGCTCGCCACTGAGGCCAGCCCCCGGACCGAGCCCCCCGACGCGAGCCGTGCCTCCAGGCCGTCGAGGAACGCCGCGATCACCTGGCGGTAGCGCGCCACCGAGAAGAGCAGGGTCACGTTGACGTTGATCCCCTCCGACAGACAGCAGGCGATAGCGGGGAGGCCCGCCACCGTGCCCGGGATCTTGATCATCGCATTGGGCCGGTTGACCTCGGCCCAGAGCCGTCGCGTCTCAGTGGTGGTGCCCCCGGTGTCGTGCGCCAGGGTGGGATCCACTTCCAGCGAGACCAGCCCGTCGAGCCCCGCGCTGGCCCGATGGACCTCCGCAAAGGCATCACAGGCCGCCCGCACATCCGCCACCGCCAGCCGCTCGAAGATCGCCTTCGGCTGGAGCCCCGCCTCCGCCATCCGCCGAATGTCGTTGTCATAGAGGGCGCTTCCGGCGATCGCCTTCTCGAAGATGGTCGGGTTGGAGGTCATCCCCCTGAGCCCGTCCTCGGCGATCAGCCGCTGGAGTTCGCCCGAGGTGACCAGGTCCCGGGTGATGTAGTCGAACCAGGGACTCTGGCCCAGGTGGCCGAGCTGGACGAGGGGGTTGGTCATCAGTGGTTCTCCAGAGCCCGGCGGGCCAGATCGGCGACGCGCTCGACGGTAAAGCCGAATTCGGCAAAGAGCTTCTCACCCGGAGCCGAGGCCCCGAACCGGTCCATGGTGAGGTACTGTCCGCCGTCGGTGGCCCAGCGATGCCAGCCGAACGAGGTCCCGGCCTCAATGACCACCCGGGCCCGGATCGCCTTCGGCAGCACCTGTTCCCGATATGCGGCGGTCTGACCCGCAAACAGTTCGCAGGAGGGCATCGACACGACCCGGGTCATGATCCCATCCCCGGTCAGCTGCGCGGCGGCGTCCAGGGCGAGAGGGACTTCGGAGCCGGTCGCGATCAGGATCACCTCCGGTGGCTTCGGGGAGTCGAGCAGGACATAACCACCGTGCCGGGTCCCGGCTGCCGGTGCGAGCACCGCGCGATCCAGCACCGGGAGCTTCTGTCGGGTCAGGATCAGGGCGGTGGGACCCTTGTTGCGTTCCAGTGCGATCCGCCACGCCTCGGCGGTTTCCGTCGCGTCGGCCGGCCGGAGGACCACCATGTTCGGGATCCCCCGGAGCATCGCGACCTGTTCCACCGGCTGATGGGTCGGGCCGTCCTCGCCCACCCCGATCGAATCGTGACTGAAGACGTAGATGACCGGGAGCCCCATCAGCGCGGCCAGCCGGATCGATGGCTTCATGTAGTCGGCGAACACCAGGAAAGTGCTGCCGTAGGGACGGATCCCGCCGTGGGCCGCCATCCCGTTGAGACAGGCGGCCATCCCGTGCTCCCGAATGCCCCAGTGGATGGTCCGCCCGGGCGCCTCCGCCGTGAACTCGCCCCCCTCCTTGGCCGCGACCCCGGTGCTGCCGGCCAGATCGGCCGAACCACCGACCAGCGCCGGAACCCGCGGGACCAACGCGTTCAGGACCTGGCTCGAAGCCTGACGGGTGGCGAGCGCCCTGCCGGGCTTGAAGTTCGGCAGCCCCAGGTCCCATCCATCGGGGAGCTGGCCCGCCACGGTCTGGGCGAACTCACGGGCCAGATCGGGGTGGGCGGCTGCCCAGGCATCCCGCAGACCGCGCCAGTCACCGTGCGCCGCCCTGCCGCGCTCCACGCACCGCCCCAGATCGAGTCGGGCTTCCTCAGGGACATGAAATGGCGTCTCGGGCCAGTCCAGGATCTCCCGGGTCCGGCGTACCTCCTCGGCGCCGAGCGGAGCGCCGTGGGCCTCGGAGGTGTTCTTCTTGGTCGGGGCCGGGTCGGCGATGATGGTCCGCAGGACGATCAGCGTCGGCCGGTCCTGCTGGACGGCCCTGCTCAGGGCATGATCGATCGCGGCAAGGTCATTGCCATCGTCCACCTTGAGGACCGCCCAGCCGTAGGCCTGGAACCGGAGCCCGACGTTCTCGCTGAAGGACAGGTCGGTCGGGCCATCGATGGTGATCCGGTTGTCGTCGTAGATCAGGGTCAACTTGGCGAGTCCGAGGTGGCCGGCGAGGGAAGCCGCCTCGCTGGCCACTCCCTCCATCAGATCCCCGTCGCTGACCAGGGCCCAGGTCCGGTGACCGATCACCTGGTACCCCGGCCGATTGAATCGGAGGGCCAGCAGCTGCTCCGCCATCGCCATCCCGACCGCGTTGCCCACCCCCTGCCCCAGCGGACCAGTCGTGGTTTCTACCCCGGGGGTGTGGCTCCGCTCCGGATGCCCCGGGGTGCGCGACCCCCATTGGCGGAACTGGCGGATCTCCTCCAGGTCGAGGTCATACCCGGCCAGGTGGAGGAGGCTGTAGAGCAGCATCGAGGCATGGCCGCAGGAGAGGACGAACCGGTCGCGGTCGACCCAGGTGGGGTCAGTTGGATCGTGCCGGAGATGATGGCGCCAGAGCTGGTAGGCCACCGGCGCCAGGGCCATCGGGGTGCCGGGGTGGCCCGACTGGGCCTGCTCCACGGCATCCATCGAGAGGACCTTGATGGCGTTGATGGTGGCCCACGCCGAGGCGCTGGTGGCGGTGGAGTTGTCCTCTTGAGTGGTGGGCTGGGGGGTCAGTTTCGGCTCCCGGTGCAGCGGTGTAAGATATTGTTTTACAATAAGTTACGTAGTATTACAGTTACTGCTGACGGTGTCGCGACACTTTTGACGCAGTTGAGGAGGTCAGTCGCCCGTTTTGACAGAACTGCTTACATTTGAGTCGTTCACCCGGAGCACTCGGTTCCGGGGACGTACACTCAACCTGGTAACTTAGTGGCTCGAAGGTCTTCACAAGCAGTTCGTCGCGGCTCCCCAACCCCCAGTGAATTTCGCCGATCCGGCGGCCGATCCTATCAGAAGCACCGGGAGTGGCTTCTCGCAGAGCATGGCTCGATCTGTGCCTACTGCGGCACCCGGACCCGGGAGGATCGGATCACTCTCGACCATGTCCGGCCCCGCCGTGGCCAGTCGGCCTATGATCGGCCCGACAACCTGGTCCTCGCCTGCAGCGACTGCAATGCGGCCAAGGCCGACATGCCGTTTCTGGCGTTCCTCCTGGCCCGCCGGTCCCGCGGGGTCTATCTGCTGCACTACGGCGATCACCTGTCGGATCCCATCAAGGAGATGATCCGCCAGGCTACCGAGCGCCAGTTGCTCCCTCCCGAAGCCTAGTTCCCGCCCGACAGCGCGTCGGTCACCAGTCGCGCCTGGGCGGTGCCGTGGGCGGAGGGGTAGCCCTCCGCCGGACTGGCCCGCTCCGGCCGCCCGGCATAGCGCAGGGTGACGCCATCGAGCAGGGCTTCGAGCCGCCCCTCCAGGAAGCTCCAGGCTCCCATGTTCCTCGGCTCCTCCTGCGCCCAGACGACTTCCCGCACTCCCGGGTAGCCCTCCAGTACCCGCCGGATCGAGTTCTCCGGAAACGAGTACAGCTGCTCGATCCGGACGATCGCGGGGCGACCGGTCTCCATTGTCTCCGCTTCGGCCAGCAGGTCGTAGTAGAGCTTGCCACTGCACAGCACGAGGCGATCAATGCTCTCAGGACGCTCGCGGGCCCACGCATCGTCCAGCACCCGGTAGAACCCGCCGTGCGCCAGGTCCGCCAGGCGCGAGGTGGCCCTCGGATGCCGGAGCAGGCTCTTGGGGGTCAGCACGACCAGCGGGCGGAGCCGGTTTCGGAGCGCCTGACGGCGCAGCAGATGGAAGTACTGGGCCGGGGTCGTCACGTTGGCGACCCGGAAGTTGCCTTCCGCCGCCAGCTGGAGAAACCGCTCCAGCCGGGCGCTGGAATGCTCGGGGCCCTGGCCTTCGTAGCCGTGAGGCAGCAGCAGGGTGAGCCGGTTGGTGACTCCCCACTTGGACAACCCGGCCGCAATGAACTGGTCGATGAAGACCTGAGCCGCATTGACGAAGTCACCGAACTGCGCCTCCCAGAGCACCAGCGCTTCCGGAGCCGCCGCGCTGTAGCCGTACTCGAAGCCGAGCGCGGCCAGCTCGGAGAGCGGGCTGTTGTGGAGTTCGAAAGGCGCTTGCGATCCGGGGAGGTGCTGGACCGGGGCCCAGGCCGCGCCGGTTTCGGCATCGTGCAGGACGAGATGCCGCTGGCTGAAAGTCCCTCGTTCCGTGTCCTGCCCGGTGAACCGGATCGGCACCCCCTCGGCCAGCAGCGACCCGAAGGCCAGCGCCTCGGCGTGAGCCCACTCGATCCCGCCCTCGGGGCCGACCACCGCCCGGCGCCGCTCGAGCTGTCGGGACAGCTTGGGATGGACGGTCAATCCCGCAGGCCAGCTGATCAGTTGTTCGTTGATCGCTTCCAGGACGTCGGCGGCGACCGCCGTCACCGGGTCGATCCCGGGGACCACCCGGCGGGGAGAGACTTCCAGTGGCCGAGCCGAGGCGAGACTGGCCCGGAGGCCCTGATGTTCCCGGGTCAGCTGCTGGTAGGCCGCCTGGTAGCGCGCCTCGGCGTCTTCCGCCGACACCACACCCCGGGAGGCCAGCCGCTCAAGGTAGCGGGTGCGCACGGTCGGGTGATCCTTGATCCGGGCGTACATCCCGGGCTGAGTGTACGCCGGCTCATCGGCCTCGTTGTGGCCGTGCCGTCGATACCCGATCAAATCGATGACCACGTCCTGGCGGAACTGGGCCCGGTACATCATTGCCAGACGCATGGCGTCGAGGCAGGCCTCCGGATCGTCGGCGTTGACATGGATGATGGGGATGTCGAACCCCTTGGCCAGGTCGCTCGAATAGGTCGTGGAGCGGGCGTCCACCGGGTCGGTGGTGAAGCCGATCTGATTGTTGGCGATCAGATGCAGGGTACCGCCGGTGCCGTAGCCCTTCAGGGCACCCAGGTTGAGGGTCTCGGCGACCACCCCCTGGCCGGCGAACGCCGCGTCCCCATGGATCACGATCGGAAGGGCGGCGGAGGGGTCGTGATGAGCTTCCCGTCCCCGCCGCTGGGTCTGCTCGGCGCGGGTCCGCCCGTCCACCACCGGGCCGACAAACTCGAGGTGGCTCGGGTTGTGTGCCAGGGTGACAGTGATCGAGTGGCCACTCCGGGTGTTGTAGGCGCCCTCGGCGCCCAGGTGGTACTTGACATCGCCAGTCCCGTGGTGGTCTGCCGCCGGATCGTCATCCTGTCGATGGCCCCCTTCGAACTCGCCGAAGATGGTGGCGTAGGGCCGCCCGACGGTGTGGGCCAGCACGTTGAGCCGACCGCGGTGGGCCATGCCGAGCACCACTTCGCGGGCCCCGCCGTCCGCCGCGGTTTCGATCGCCAGATCGAGCATCGCGATCATGGCGTCCAGACCCTCGATCGAGAACCGCTTGTGGCCCAGGTAGGTCTTGTGGAGGAATCGCTCGAAGACCTCAACGGTGGTCAGCCGGTCGAGCAGTTGCCGCTGGGCATCGATGTGGTAGCGGTGACGATGCGCCCCGGACTCGATGGTTTCCCGGAGCCAGGTCCGCTCCAGGTGGTTGCTGACATGTTCGACCTCGTAGGCCATGGTGCCGCAGTAGGTGGCTTCGAGGTTGGGCAGAATTTCCGCCAGGGAATCTCCGGGCACCCACACCTTGAGGATGCTCCCGGGGATCCGTGCCATCGTCTCCGGGGTCAGGCCGACCTGGGCGGGATTCAGGGCCGGATCGCCGATCGGTTCGCTGCCGAGCGGATCCAGCCGGGCGGCCAGGTGCCCGTGGGTCCGGAAACTGTCGACGATCGCCATCCCGGCCGCGATCAGACCGAGGTCCGGTACCAGACCGGGTGAGAACGCGGCGGCGGTCCGGGCTGGTGGGACCGGGGCCGAGGGCAAGTCGGACAGCGACACGCCAAGGGCGCCGGCCACCGACTGATAGAACCTGTCCTCGCCTTGGAGGAGCTGGTCGACCGTGCGAAGGAACTCTCCGGACTCCCCCCCCTGGATGACCCGATGGTCGTAGGTGCTGGTCATCGTCATGACCTTCCCGATGCCCAGCTGCGCGATCCGTTCCTTGGGGAGTCCGCTGTACTCGGGGGGGTATCCGATCGAGCCGATCGCGATGATCGTCCCTTGACCGGCCATGAGTCTGGGGACCGAGGCGCTGGTTCCGAGGCCGCCGGGATTGGTCAGGGTGAGGCTGGCGCCGACGAAATCGTCCGGCATCAGCTTGTTGGTACGGGACTTCTGGACCAGCTCTTCGTACCGGGCCAGGAACCCGGCAAAGTCCATCGCATCAGCGGCCCGGATGACCGGCACCACCAGGCCCCGGGAGCCATCCTTCCGCTCCACGTCCACCGCCAGCCCCAGGTTGATCTCCTTCGGCACGATCCGCCAGCCCTTGCCGTCGGTCTGGCGGTAGGAGTGGCTCATGCCGGGGTGGCGGGAGGTCGCGCGCACCAGGGCAAAGCCGATCAGATGGGTGAAGGAGAGCTTGAGGTCGCGTCCGGCGGCGGCGAGCGCCTGGTTGAGTTGCGCGCGACGCCGTTCGAGCGCCGCCACCGGCAGTTCCCGCACCGTGGTGGCCGTCGGGACGGAGAGACTCTCCTCCATGTTGGCCACCAGCCGACCGGCCGGTCCCTTGATCTCGGTCCCACCCGGAGGTCCGTCGGAGACCGGATCGGGAGCCGGGCTCGGCCCGTTGCCGGAAGGTGCTGGCGGCTGTTCGCCGGCGACACCACTTTCGAACAGTCTCCGCCATTCGGGGGAAACGGAGGACGGATCGCGCAGGAACTCCTCATACAGAGCCTGAGCGAATCCGGCGTTGGCTGTTTCGAATACGTTCACGTCCACGAAGTCCCTGTCCTGCCGCTCTGAGTGGTTAGCCACGATCGGGGCGCGGTGAAAGCTAACTGTCCGTCCCATCCTCCGCCGAGCCGCCGTGGGCATCCGTGAATCGCACCGTTTCCTCTGCGGTGCGCTGCGAGGTCCACCCGAGTTCCCGGGCCATCAGGGCGGCGACCACCGGGGCGCCCGCCACGCCATGATCGGCCGTTTCGGTCGTCAGATGAATCCGGCGGGCCAATACATCCTCCACCCGCTGGGCCAGTTCGCGCCGGACGGCGTGCACGACCTCGGCTTTGAGGGCCGGGTGGCCCGGCTGGATCTGAGTGGCAAGGCGGCGGTCGGCCCGGAGCAGGTTGAGGAGGGCGGCCGCCTCGGTACCATAGTGCCAGAGCAGGTGTTCCACGCTGGCGGCGGCCAGCCCGAGATCCATGCCGGACCGGAGAAAGGGCTCCCAGGTATCGCTTTCCCCGCCGGGCAGTGGCTCGGTGGCCGTGGCGGCAGGCCCGGGGCGGCTCCCCTTGGGAAAGAGGGCCACGACGGCGGCGTTGACCACCTCCTCGGCCATGAGGCGATAGGTGGTCAGCTTCCCTCCGGTGATGGTCAGCAGGCCGTGCGAGCCGGTCAGGATGACGTGTTCCCGCGAAACCGCCCCAGGGGGCAGGGAGGGATCGGCCGACACCAGTGGCCGAAGGGAGGCCCAGGTGGCGACCACGTCATCCGGTCCCAGATGGGCGTGCGGGAACATCGAGTTGGCAGACCGGAGCAGGTAGCGGATGTCCTCGGCGTCGGCAGTGACGGTGGCCGGGTCGCCGGTGAAGTCGGTGTCGGTGGTGCCGATGTAGGAGTGCTCGCCCCAGGGCAGCACGAAGAGGACCCGGCCGTCGATCGGACTGGTGAGGGTGATCCCATGGTGGTGGCCGATCCGGCTGCGCGGGACGACCACGTGCGCTCCCTTGGTGGGCCGGAGGAGCGGTTCGACCGTCGGGTCTTCCAGCCGCCGGATCACATCGGTCCAGGGGCCGGTGGCGTTGATCACGATCCGGGCCCGGATCGAACCCTTGCCACCACTCATCCGGTCGACCACGGTGGCCCCGGAAATCCGGTTCCCGGTGCGGTCGAGGTCCACCACCTCGAGGTAGTTGGCGGCGTGGGCCCCATGGGTCAGCGCCGACCGGATGGTGGCGATGACCAGCCGGGCATCGTCGCACTGGGCATCGGTGTACCTTGCCCCGCCCCGGAGCCCGCGGGACCGCAGATTCGGTTCCAGCGCGAGGACGCCCGCCTTGCTCAACGTGCGGGGCCTGGGCACATTCCCGCCTGCGGCCAGCAGCCCGTACAGGGCCATGCCGGCGGCGAGCTTCCAGCGGGGCACCCGATCGCCCCGGTGGCTCGGGAGCAGGAAGGGCAGGGGGTGGACCAGGTGGGGGGCGATGCGGAGCAGGGTCCGCCGCTCCCGCAGGGCCTCGCGGACCAGGCCCCACTGGAAGTGCTCCAGGTAGCGAAGTCCACCGTGGACCAGGCGGCTGGACCGGGAACTGGTTCCGGTCCCGAAGTCGCCCCGGTCCACCAGTGCCGCGCTGAGACCTCGCATGGCCGCATCGCGGAGGATCCCGGCGCCGGTGATGCCGCCGCCGATGACCAGAATGTCGTATTCACGCGTGACCAGCTCGGCGAGCGGGGTCCGCACGGAGGTAGCCAGATCCCGCTTCATCGCAGTCCTCGTCCCGCCGATGGGTCGGGCGGCCCCGGCCGGCCTTCCACCTGGTTCGTCTGGCACAGCCACCTGATCACCCGTGGTGCCAAGGTCTGCGACTTCGCCTGCGGGGCGGGACGCCACGGCCTGGCGGCAGCGATGCTGGGGGCCGAGGTGACGGCGGTGGATCGCGATCCGTCCGCCCTGGCTGTCGGTCGGGAGGCCGCCAAAAGTCTGGGGCTCTCCGTCTCGTGGCTGGAGTGGGATCTTGAGCAGGAACTGCCGCTTGGCACGTTCGACGTTCTCCTTGTCTTCAATTATCTGGACCGGCTGCGTCTGCCCCGGTTGCTGGAGTTCCTGCGCCCCGGGGGACTCCTCCTCATGGAGACCTTCCTCGAGGACCAGCGGGAGTTCGAGTGGGGGCCGACCGATGCCGCCCACCTGCTCAAACGCGGAGAACTGCCCACCCTTCTCACTCCGTCCATGACGGTCGTCCACGGCCGCGAAGTGCTGGAGCCGGTGGGTGGGGTGAAGTGGAGCGCCATCGCGAGCGTAGTCGCGAAGAAAGTACATTGATTGATGCGCCAGATCCCCCCAGGCCGCCGGGCCGTGGTGGTGGCCGGACTTCGAAGCCCGTTCGCTCGCAGTGGCACCATCTTCAAGGATACTCGGGCCACCGACTTGGCGCGGGCCGTCACCCGGGAGCTGATCTATCGGACCAATCTCGATGGGGCCCAGGTCGATGAAGTCATCTTCGGGCAGGTGGTGCCCTCCCCCCTGGTCGGCAACGTGGCGCGCGAGGTCAGTCTCCTTCCTCAGCTGCCCCGGACGATCCCGGCTTATTCTCTGAACCGGGCCTGCGCCTCCGCCGCCCAGGCGGTGGCCAACGCCCACGATCAGATCGTCCAGGGCCACGCCGACGTGATCCTGGCCGGTGGGGTCGAGACGCTGTCGGACATCCCCATCCTTCACAGCAAGCGATTCAGCGACGTCCTGGTGGCGGCCAGTCGGGCCAGGAGCCTCGGCCAGCGGCTGAAGCTGTTCGGATCGATCCGGCTCCGCGACCTCAAGCCGGTGGCCCCGGCCATCGGGGAGCCCTCGACCGGCGAGTCGATGGGGCAGTCGGCCGAGCGGATGGCCAAGGAAAACGGGATCAGTCGGGAGGCGCAGGATCAGATCGCCCTCCTGAGCCACCAGCGGGCCCATGCCGGGACGGTGGATGGCCGCCTCACCGCGGAGATCGCCCCCTGGTTCGGTGGCCGGGACCTGTCGGAAGTGACAACCAGCGACAACGGGATCCGGAGCGACACCTCGCTCGAAGCGCTCGGCGCACTCCGGCCGGTGTTCGACCGGCGCTATGGCACCGTTACCGCGGGCAATGCCTCTCCGCTCACCGACGGTGCTGCCGTGGTGCTGATGATGTCCGCCGAGCGGGCCTACACCCTCGGCTACCGACCGCTGGTCGCGATCCGGAGTTACGCGGTGGCCGCGGTGGATCCAGGCTGGCAACTGCTCTCCGGGCCTGCCTGGGCGGTGCCGATGGCCCTGGACCGGGCCGGCATCGGCTGGAAGGAACTGGGACTGGTGGAGATCCATGAGGCCTTCGCGGCCCAGGTGCTGTCGAATATCCAGGCCTGGGGCTCCAGGGCCTGGGCCGATCGGATCGGTCGCGGGGCGCCGGTCGGCGAGGTGGACTGGGAGCGGACCAACGTGATGGGCGGTTCCATCGCGATCGGTCATCCGTTCGGGGCCACCGGCGCCCGGCTGGTGACCACCCTGGCCAACGAGATGGTGCGACGGGATGTGCAATTCGGGTTGATCTCGATCTGTGCCCAGGGCGGAATGGGACTCGCCATGGTCCTGGAGAGGGTGTAATCATGGGCGCGCTGACGGTGACAATGGACCGCGGAATCGCGGTGGTCTCGATCGACCTGCCGGGCGAACCGGTCAACAAGCTCGGCCCCGGGATACTGGCGGAGTTCGAGACGCTGCTGTTCGATGCCCTGGGGCCCGATTCGGCGGTCCGGGGTGTGGTGCTGATCTCGGGCAAGCCCGACACCTTCATCGCGGGCGCCGACATCGATCAGTTCCTCGCGATCAAGACCGCCGAAGACGGGACCCGGCTCGCCGGCCAGGGTCACGACCTGCTCAACCGGGTCGAGGCCTTCCCCAAGCCGATCGTCTCGGCCGTGCACGGGGCCTGCGTCGGGCTGGGGCTGGAACTCTCGCTGGCCTGCCCATGGATCGTCGCCACCGATCATCCGAAGACGGTGCTCGGACTTCCCGAAGTCCAGATCGGGATCCTCCCCGCCTCGGGTGGCTGTCAGCGGCTCCCCCGGAAGATCGGGCTCCGGGCGGCGCTCGACATCATCCTGGCCGGCAAGTCCGAGCGGGCCGCCAAGGCCTTCCGGCTCGGCATCGTGGACGAGCTGGTGCACCCGGCAATCCTCCGGGAGACCGCCATCAAGGCCGCCCTCCGGCTGGCCGACTCCGGGAAACCGCGACCCCGGCGGGGCGGGGGTCTGCTGCTCGATCGGAATCCGCTGGGCCGACGCCTGGTCTATTCCCAGGCCAGGAAGATGCTGCTCAAGAAGACCGGGGGGCATTACCCCGCACCGCTGGCGGCACTCGAGGCGATCCGGGCCGGGCTCGAAGGCGGGATGGAAGCGGGGCTGCGAGTCGAACGGATCCGGTTCGGCGAACTGGCGGTCTCCGAAGTGGCCCGTCAGTTGATCGGGATCTTCTTCGCCACCACCGCGCTCAAAAAGGACGACGCGGTGCCACCGGGGACCGCCTCACGCACCGTCAAGCGGCTCGGCATCATCGGCTCCGGCTTCATGGGGTCCGGGATTGCCGGAACCGCGGTGAGCCAGGCCGGGGTCGAGGTGCGACTCAAGGATGCCGACCTGCAGCGCGTGGGGAAGGGCCTCTTCGCGGCGCGCAGTATCGTGGACG
This sequence comes from uncultured Gemmatimonadaceae bacterium, assembly GCA_964364615.1. Taxonomy (GTDB): domain Bacteria; phylum Gemmatimonadota; class Gemmatimonadetes; order Gemmatimonadales; family GWC2-71-9; genus SZUA-320. Next base: position 3,303 of record CAYINH010000008.1, on the reverse strand, counting down.
GGCGGCTCAAGCGGCGGAGCATCACCCGCTACGAGCACACCCGGGTGGCCGCCCTCCTGTCGGGGACCGGCGACTACTCCGGGTTCCCGGGGGTCGATCTGGTGATCGAAGCCGTCTTCGAAGACCTCGAGGTCAAGCGCGGGGTCATGGCGGAACTTGAGGCGGTGGTCGGTCCCGACACGGTGCTCGCCACCAACACCTCCACCATTCCGATCGGACAAATTGCCGCCCGGGCGCGCCATCCGGAGCGCATCCTCGGGATGCACTTCTTTTCCCCGGTCGACCGGATGCCGCTGCTCGAGGTCATCCCCGCCCAGGCGACCTCCCACGAGGCGATCGCCACCGCCGTGCGGTTTGGCCGACGGATGGGGAAGACGGTCATCGTGGTGGCCGACAGTCCCGGGTTCTGGGTCAACCGGATCCTGGCTCCCTACATGAATGAAGCCGGCATCCTGATCAGCGAGGGCGTGCCGTTCGAGGTCATCGACCGGGCCATGACCCGATTCGGATTTCCGGTCGGTCCGGTGACCCTGCTCGACGAGGTCGGCCTGGATGTGGCGCGGAAGGTGGGAGGGGTGATGCTCCAGGCGCTGGGTGAGCGGCTCAAGGCTCCCGATGTCATCGCCCGGATGACCGAGGATGGTCGGATGGGTCGCAAGAACGGCCGGGGCTTCTACCTCTACAGGAAGGGGAAGAAGTCCGGGGTCGACGAGTCCGCCTACCGGGTGATCGGGGTCGAGCCGCTGACCGGCTCGGATGAGGCCACCGTGCAACGCCGGCTGGCCTACGCGATGCTCAACGAGGCGGCCCTCGGGATGGCCGAGGGTCTGGTGCGCTCTCCGCGGGACGGTGACATCGGCGCGATCTTCGGGATCGGGTTCCCTCCGTTCCGGGGCGGCCCGCTCCGGATGATCGATGCTCTGGGCCCGGCGGAGGTGGTCAAGACGCTGGAAGATCTGGTCCGGGACTTTGGTGACCGCTTTACCCCTGCCGCACCGCTGGTCGAGATGGCCCGCCGGGCTGACACCTTCTACCGCTGACCATTTGCTGCGGCGTAGTCTGCTCTGGCTGTCGGAACAGCCGCGGATCTTCCGCTTCGTCCGACGGAATCGGCTCGCCCGCGGTTTTGCCCGGCGGTTTGTGGCCGGCGAAACGGCGGCGGAGGGGATCGCGGCGGTCCAGGGACTGGCTGCCCGCGGAATTACCGGGACGCTCGACCTGCTGGGCGAAAGCGTCGCGGTTGCGGCGGACGCCGAGGCGGCCTGTCAGGCCTACCTGGACATTCTCGATCGGCTGGGCTCCACCGACGGGGTGGAGGTCAACGTCTCGCTCAAGCTCACCCAGATGGGCTTCGATATCAGCGAGGACCTCTGCCTTGCCAATGTGACCCGGATCGTGGAGCGGATCGCCCGCCTGGGTGGATTCCTTCGCCTCGACATGGAGAGCTCCGACTACACCCAGCGCACCCTCGATTTCTACCGCCGGCTGCCCGATGGGCTTCGGTCGCACGTCGGGGTCGTGATCCAGTCTTCGCTCCGGCGGTCGGCCGAGGATGTGGAGCGGTTGATTGCCGACGGGGTCCGGGTCCGGCTCTGCAAGGGGGCCTATCTGGAGCCTCCCGAAGTGGCCTTTCCCGAGAAGAAGGATGTCGACCGGCAGTATGTGGAGCTGATGGAGCGACTGCTCCGGTCGGAGACCTATCCTGGGATCGCGACCCACGACGAAGTGATCATTCGCCACGCCTGTCAATTCGTCCAGCAGCACGGGATTCCCTCGGATCGCTTCGAGTTCCAGATGCTGTACGGAGTGCGGCGGGACCTGCAGGATCGACTGCATCGCGAGGGGCATCGGGTCCGGGTCTACGTCCCGTTCGGCACCCAGTGGTATCCCTATCTCATGCGGCGGCTCGCCGAGCGGCCCGCCAACATCGCGTTTATTCTGGGGAACCTCGCGCGGGAGGGTCTATCCCGTCGCTAGATCCTGAAGTCACCCTCGGCGGCTACATGCAGAAGCATGATCGGGCCGCGGCGTTTACCGGGTCGGATGGACAGCCCTACTCGGTGGGCCTCTGGGTGGATGACGAACCGGATGATCGGGGCCGCTATGGTGCGGCCCTGCTGTTCGTTCGGTGGAGTGCCGGGGGCGATCGGCCGACGGGGCACGTCGAGACGGAGTGTCTCGCATGGGGGGGCACCGCCGCGGAGGCGGAGGCGCGGGTCAAGGCCCTGTCGCTCTACGATGTGAAAGCCGCGCTCGACGAGGCGATCAGGGCTCAGGGGGACAGAGAGTGAGCCGAACCGGCCTGGTGCTCGCGCGCGAGGGATCGCAGTTTCGGGTGGATACCGAAGACGGGATCGTGACGGCGGTATTGCGGGGGCGGATCAAGCGGGACGATTCGCGGGCGCTGGTGGGCGATCGAGTCACTCTGGAACAGTCCGGGGGGGACTGGGCCATCGCCACCGTAGCGGAGCGGACCAACCTGCTGGAGCGGCGGATTCCGGGGGGGCGGGGCACCCGTCCCATCGCAGCCAACCTCGACCAGATCTTCGTGATGACTGCCGCGGCTGATCCGGAGCCGATCCCGCAGTTGCTCGACCGGCTGCTGGTGCTGGCCGAGTCCAATGACATTCCGGCGGCGGTCATCGTCAACAAGATCGATCGAGCCTCGGGCGAGGGGTTGATCAAGCGGTTCGAGCAGGTCGGGTATCCGGTCTTCCCGATCAGCGTGACCACCGGTGCGGGACTCGCCCCGCTGCTGGCGACCCTTCACTCCGAGGTGAGCCTGGTGACCGGCGCGTCCGGGGTGGGGAAGTCGAGCCTGCTCAACGTGCTGCAGCCGGGCCTGACCCTCCGCACCGGCGTGGTCAGCCAGAAGGAGGGGCGGGGGCGGCATACCACGGTGACCGCCGAGATGTTGCCACTCGACGGGGGCGGCTACCTGGTGGATACGCCGGGGTTCAGCGATGTGGGGTTCTGGGGGCTGGAGCCGCGCGGACTGGTCCAGTGCTTTCCTGATCTCCAGCGGCATGCCGAGGAGTGCCGGTTCCCCGACTGCACCCACCGGACCGAGCCGGGCTGTGGAGTGCGTGCCGCGGTCGGGACCGGGGTCGCGGAAGATCGCTATCAATCGTTTCTGACCTTCCTCGATGAGCTCAATACCGAGCTCCGTGACTGGGAGTAGTCTGGCCGATTCACGAGCGACGCACCAGCACCGGTCGCTCCAGGGACAACATGCTCCAGGAAAACCACTAAGGAGGCCGAATGCCGTCGTTCGACATGAGCCTGGTCCAGCGTGGGGCCCGG
>CAYINH010000007.1:0-21320 GCA_964364615.1 uncultured Gemmatimonadaceae bacterium | reverse complement strand
GCGGCGATCGCGGCGTCCACCGCATACCCCTTCGCGATTCCGCCCAGGTCGAGCCCGATGTCGGGGCTGTCGAACCGGACGACCGGCCGACCCTGCCAGCGGTCCAGTCCTATCCCCCGATGGAACTGTCTGCCCGCCAGTCGCTGGAAGGCCTCCCTCGCCGGTGGCTGGGTGCGATGGGTGACGTCCCAGGCCTCCACCAGCCGCGCCACGCCCGGGTCATAGGCGCCCTCGCTCAACTCAGCCCACCGAAGCGCCTCCCCGATCACCGTCGCGGTCGCCGGATGGACCGGCACCGCGTCCCGCCAGGCGCTCAGGTTCACCCGCCCGACGTCCGACTCCGCCTGGAACCTCGACATCGTCGCGTCCACCCACCGGAGCCGCTCGAACGCGAGATCAATCGCAGTCTCGGCCTCGGCCCGATCGTGATGCACCACCAGCACCTCAGCCACGGTTCCCATGACCGGAATGGTGCGGGTGACAAGCTGGCGCTGGCGCCGGAGCGCCCGGGGGATCAGGGCCACGACAAAGGCGCCACCTCCGAGCGTCAGCAGGCGGCGTCGGGTCAGGAGCACTGGACCGCGGTCAGGCACGGGTTTCGGTCGCTGAGGCATGGGACGACTCGACGTGAGGGTGAATGCAGCTACCGCAGTGGCCGGGGCAGTAGCCGCAGCGTTCCGGCTCGCGGCCCCGTCGGAGGACCCCGAACACCGCGAACAACACGGCCGCAGCGAGGATGCCAAGCAGGACGGTCATCCGGCGCTCAGCAGGCCGGCGAAGCCCATGAAGGCGAGCGACAGGCCGGAGGCAACAATGAGAACCAGGCCCAGCCCGCGCGCCACGGCGGGCACCTCGGACAACTCGAGGAGCTCGCGGATCGAGGCCATCAGCACCAGCGCCAGGGTGAGCCCCGCCCCGGCACCCAGTGCAAAGGCCAGTCCTTCAAGGAATCCGTAGCCCCGGTTGGTCTGGAACACCGCCAGGCCCAGGATGGCGCAGTTGGTGGTGATGAGCGGGAGGAAGATCCCCAGCTCCCGGAACAGCGTGGGACTCAGCTTCTTGATGGCCAGTTCCACGATCTGCACCAGCGAGGCGATCACCACGATGAAGGCGATCAGCCGGAGGTAGGGGGCGAAGGGCAGCACCCAGGTGTTCAGGGCCCAGACGCAGAGCGAGGTGATGGTGAGCACGAAGACGTTCGCACTCCCCATCCGCACCGCAGTGCTCACCTTGCCGCTCACCCCCAGGAAGGGGCACAGTCCCAGGAAGAGCGCCAGGGTGAAGTTGTTGATCACCGCAGCCGAGAGAAAGATCCACCCCAGATTCGCGATCATGCGGCCCTCCGGACCGATCCCGCCGGGGGCTGAGCCGCCCGGCGCCTGAGGCGACGCTGCTCGACCGCCGAGAGCAGCAGCAGGAGCACACCCAGGGTCAGGAAACCACCCGGCGGCAGGACCATGATGACCCAGGGCTCGAATCCCGGCCCGAAGAGCGGGATCCCGAGGAAGCTTCCGGCTCCGAGGATCTCGCGGATTCCCCCCATCATGAGAAGCGCGATCATGAACCCCGCTCCGGTCCCGATCGCGTCCAGCGCGGCCCGGCCCACGGGGTTCTTCGAGGCGAACGCCTCCTGCCGCCCCAGGATGATGCAGTTCACCACGATGAGCGCGATGAACGCCCCGAGCGCCTTGTGGATATCGGGCACCACCGCCGCCAGTGTCATGTCGGCCACCGAGACGAAGGTCGCGATGACCAGGATGTAGGTACTGATCCGGACCTCGCCAGGCACCCAGTGCCGGACGGTCGAAACCAGCACGCTGGAGCCGAGCAGGACGAAGAAGGTGGCGAGCCCCATGGCGAGGCTGTTTTCCATGGAATTGGTCACCGCCAGTGTGGGGCAGAGCCCCAGGGCCTGGACCAGCACCGGATTCTCCCGCCAGACGCCGCGGGCCAGATCCTGGCCGGGGGTGGTCTTCCTCATGGTGCGACCGCCCTTCCCGATCCGAGCGCCGGTCCCAGCCGGTCCAGCGCGTCATTGATGATCCGGACGATGGCGCGGGACGAGATCGTGGCTCCGGTGATCAGGTCGATCTCGGCCGGCGATCCGGTTCCCCGCCCCGACTTCACACCTCTGAGGGGCGCCAGGGCTCCGACGAACTGCGCCACCCAGACGGAGTCCTTCTCGATCAGGTCACCCAGACCCGGGGTCTCCTTGCTCTCCAGCACCTTCATCCCGAGCACCGTCTTGGTGGCGGGGTCGTAGCCGAAGATCACCCCGATGACATCGGCAAAGCCGGGCGCCGCAGCCATGATGGCGTACCCGGTGGGGGCACCCGACGCATCGCGACCCAGGTACACCGCCTCCGCACCGACCGACGCCTCGGTGGTCAGGGTCGGGCCCGAGACGTACAGGGTGTCATACCGCTCAGGGCCCCGCAGCACTTCGCGAATGGCCGCGTCAATCCGCTGGGCCCGATGGGCCTCGATGGCGGGGCTGGTGGCCGCGAAGACAACGAGGATGAGCGCGCCCGCCAGAGCGCCGACCCCACCGAGGGTTGCGATCAGCCGGGCCGGCGACACCTGCCCCGGTGTCGCCGGTGGATCGCCCCCGTGCACATGGCCGCCGGTCACGACGCCCGCCCCTTCAGGGTGCCGAACACCCGGGGTTGGGTGACCCGGTTGATGAACGGCACCAGCGCGTTCATCAGCAGAATCGCGTACATGACCCCCTCGGCCAGCCCACCCCACAGCCGGATCACGACCACCACGGCTCCGATCCCGGCCCCGAACACCCAGCAGCCTCGATGGGTCACCGGCGAGGTGACCACGTCGGTGGCCATGTACCAGGCGCCCAGCATGAGCCCACCGGAGAACAGCATGAACAGGGGGTCGGGATACCGGCCCGGGAGAATGAGATGGAGAACCCCGGCGAAGAGGAACACGGAGAGAAAGATGCTCGCCGGAATTCTCCAGTTGAGGTAATTGCGCAGTGCCAGATAGAGCCCGCAGGCCATGATCACGAGGCCAGCGGTCTCTCCAAGTGAGCCACCGGTGGTACCGAACATCAGGTCGCGGATCGCCGTCGTCTCCCCCTCGAACTTCATCAGCCCCAGCGGGGTCGCACCGGTGATCACGTCGGGGGCCCGGGCGCTCATCAGTGGCAGGGCGAAGTTGTCACCCCGGAGTTGCCACCAGCTGGGCTGGACTGCGGGCCAGGTGGTCATCGCCACCGGAAAGGCGGCCTGGAGAAAGGCGCGGCCCAGCAGCGCCGGGTTGAAGACGTTCTGGCCCAGCCCGCCGAAGACCAGCTTTCCAAACCCGATGGCGAACGCGCCGCCCACAAAGGCCATCCACATCGGGAGGCCGGCCGGCAGCGTCAGGCCCAGCAGAATTCCGGTGATCATTCCGGAACCGTCCCGCAGCGAATGACGCGCCCCGAAGACCCGTTCAGTCACCAGGACGCCCGCGGTGGCGGCTCCGGTCACCAGCAGTGCGCTGGGCCCGAACAACCAGACCGAGGTGGCCACGACCGGAACCAGGCTGGCCACCACGGTCCACATGATCCGCCGGGTCGAGTGGCCGCTGCCGAGGTGGGGTGAGGCGGTGACCAGCCGGAGAGGAGGGCGGCTCATGCCGACATCACCTTGAGTTTCCGGACCCGCGCCTTCGAGGCGGCGAAGAGCTGGGAGAGCGGGATGTGCGACGGACAGACGTACGAGCAGCAGCCACACAGCATGCAGTCGGCCAGGTGGGCGGTTTCCATCTCCTGGTACCGCTCAGCGTTGGCCAGGGCGCCCAGCAGCTGGGGATTGAGAAAGACCGGGCAGGCGTCGAGGCAGTGGCCGCACTTGATGCACGGCAGGCTCGGCTGGTCCCGGGTCTCGGCCCGGCTCAGGACGATCACCCCGGTGGTCCCCTTGGTGATCGGGACATCGAGGTCGGCCTGGGCGACCCCCATCATCGGGCCGCCGAATACGATCTCCCGGGCGTCAGCGGTCATCCCGCCACAGGCCGCGATCAGGTCCCGGAGTTTGGTTCCGACCGGCACCAGCAGGTTGACGGGCCGGGCGATGCCGCGTCCGGTGACGGTCACGATCCGTTCGATCAGCGGCAGGCCGGTCAGGAACACCTCGGCGATAGTCGCCAGTGACGCCACGTTCTGCACCACGACCCCGACATGCATCGGGAGTCGACCCGATGGGACGTCACGGCCCAGCACGGCCTTGATCAGCATCTTCTCCGCGCCCTGCGGGTATTTGACCGTGAGGTCGAGCACCGAGACGTCGAGGTCGCCTGGCAAGGTCGCCCGAATCGCCGCGACCGCATCGGGTTTGTTCCGCTCGATCCCGACCACCGCCCGCTGCGCGCCTAGGCACTTGAGCATGATCCGGATCCCGAGCTGGACCCGCTCCGGGTACTCCACCATGGTGCGGTGATCGGTCGTGAGATATGGTTCGCACTCGCAGCCGTTCACCACCAGGACCTCGATCGGGAATTCGGGTGGTGGGGCCAGTTTCACGTGGGCCGGGAAGGCCGCCCCCCCAAGACCCACCACCCCGGCCTCCTTGACCGCCGCAATCAACTCGTCACGCGACAGCCCCTCCCACTCCGGGATGATCCTCGGGCGCACCGCCTGGGGCGAGTAGCGCTCGACGGCGATCCGGATCGCCGTCGCATGGCTGCCATCCGGGTGAGGCCAGAGCCCGATCGCGCTCACCCGGCCCGCCGCCGAGGCGTGGACCGGGGCGGAGATGTGGCCGTCGGCCCGGGCCACGGTGTCGCCCCGCTCCACCCGGTCGCCCTCGCGGACGATCGGGACCGCCGGCTGGCCGGCATGCTGCCGGAGCGGGAGGACGATCTCCTCGGGAAACGGCAGCCGCCTGATCGGGAGCCCGGCGGTGAGCTCCTTCAGGTCCGGCGGGTGGACCCCGTGGCGGAACGAGTGCCAGAAGGACATGTCAGTTGAACGGCGCCGCGCGGGCGATGAGCTTCTCGAGCCCCTTCTCCTTCGGGTTGAGCGGCGTGCCGGGGTGAATGATGCCCACTGGGCACCGTTCGGCCGCCAGGACCAGCTCCTTGAAGGTCCCGGCCCGAGCGTCCTTGATGACCGCCTGCTTCTTCTGGTTGTACTCGAACAGCTTGCGGTTGATGTTGATACACTCGTCGCAGCTGGTGCAGCGGGCCGTGTCGATGTAGGGCTCGAGTTCGAGCGCCCCGCCATCAGCGGCCTCGTTGGCGGCCCCGGGGTGGGCCGGAGCGGCGGCAGCGGCCTTGACCGCGACCGCTGCCGCCCCGCCCCCTCCACCGTTCGACTCGGGGAGTGCCAGCCGGGTCGGGTCAAACCCCGGGGCGGTGGGCACCTCCGCGAGGATGTCGGCGACGGTCCGCTCGCCGCCAGCCCGGAGCAACCCTTCGGCCAGCCGCCGGGCGATCACCTGCGGATAGCTGACCCGGAGGTCGGCCAGCCGGCGCTCGAAGTCAACCCGCACCGCTTCGACCCGCGCATCGTACTCGTTTTCCAGATCGGCCACGACGGCGTCGCGAACCGAATCCGGCACCTCGATCCCGGCCATCTGGCGCAGTTGATGCCACAGCTTGAGCCGGTCCTCCGCCAGCGTCACGATCTCCTCGCTGGCCGCGAACCGGATCAGTCTCTTCTGCCCGTCCAGAGTGTTGATAAACGGGGTGAGCCCCGCCCGCTCGTCCGGGGTCCGCTCCAGGTACTCGGCGAACGGCAGCAGGCCATCGTCGGGGGCGTCGGCCGGCACCGGGGTGAAGTTCCTCCGGAACCGGGATTCGGTGGCCGCCCAGTCCGCGATCGTCATCGGCACCGTGAGCACCTGCTCGACCCCGGCCGGGTCGCGATACCGCAAGTCGTAAGTCGGCCAGGTGTCGTCCATCGCCGGGTTCCCGTCGAGCGAGAGGCAGTCGGCCAGCGATGGGCCCCCATCCGGGTCGTAGACCAGCACCGGGAACGCCCGGCTTTCCAGCGCTTGCTTGGCCGCCCGGCTGGCCTGATCATCGGCCAGGCCATGTTCGGGCGGACAGGGGCAGTGGAGCGAGAAGACAGCCGGCCGATGGCTCTTCAGGCCCTTGATGACTCCCGCCAGCAGGTGCGACGGGTTGGCCTGGGACCCCTGGAGGACGTAGGCGTTCCGGTGGGCCATCACCAGGAGGGCCAGCTCCTTCCGGGTTTCCTCCTTGCCGTGCTGTGCCTTGCCCCAGGCCGCCATGTCGGACACCTGACCCGTGAAACCGCTGGTGCAGGCCTGGCCGCCGGTGTTGGAGTACACCTGGGTGTCGAGCACCACCACCCGGATCGGCTTCCCGGAGGCCAGCAGCCGGGACAGGTTCTGAAAGCCTATGTCGAGCATGGCACCATCGCCGCCAACCGCGAAAATCGGCGGGCAGAGGGCAAACTCCTCCTCGGTAAACTGACGCCAGTCGAAGGCGGTAAAGAACGGTTCGTGCTCCGCTGCGTGGTACTCGCCCCCCAGCTCCAGTTCGGCCCGACGCACCGCGATGAACCCGTCGGCCATCTTCCGCATGTGGCCCTCGAAGATCCCGATGGCAATCGAGGGGGCGTCCTGGAACAGGTGGTTGACCCAGGGGAACGGGTAGGGGTTGTAGGGATAGGTGCTGCCCCAGACCGAGGAGCAGCCGGTCGCGTTGGCAATGCCGAGGGTGGCGCGGCCCCGGCGGCTCGGGCCCTCGGTGTAGCGCCAGCGGAGGTCCTTGAGGTCGCGCAGCATCCCGGCAATCCGTTCCACCGCGGCTCGCTTGTCGGGCGCCAGTTCGACGGCCTCGAGCCGGTCGAGGTCGGCGTCGGCGGCCACCAGTTCGCGGGCCTTCCGGTCGAGCCGGGCCATCAGATCGGCGAGCCGCTCCACCTGGCGGGCCACCCGCGGGTACATCAGCGCGTTGACCGCGCTGAAGACCAGATGGATCGCGGTCTTCTCGCCGCACCCCATGCAGGCCCCGTCGCCCCCGAACATCGAGGTGTAGTTGTCCTTCTTGAGGAGCAGCGAGGTCAGGACCCCGATGCCCTCCTCCAGGTTCCGGACATTGACGTAGCGGTCGTTGGTGTCCGGCAGCTGCTGCCAGAGTTCCCAGTTCCGCCGCAACCGGTCCACCACCTGGTCGTCCTGCCGGATGGTGATCAGCGCCTGGTCAGGACAGACGTCGACACAGATGTTGCACCCCTTGCAGGCCTCCGGGTTCACCGTGATCGAGAGCAGCCCGCCGGTGCCCTTCTGTTTCCCTTCCGGTACCTCGAAGAACGGAGCGGTCTTGGCCAGCGGGAAGGCGGCCACCGCCGCATGGATCACCGAGAACTCGGCGTCGGTCGCGGCTCGGCGCTCGGGGTCCATCCCCATCCGTTCGACCACACCCTGGTAGGCCTGGGTCAGCGCCTCGGGAATCGACCGGATTGGGCCCGCCAGCAGTCGCTGGGCCTCCCGGGCGAGCGGTCGCAGCACCGGCCGGAACCGGTCAAAGGTGCGGCCGTTGGACTGGGCCGCCACCGTCGCCTCGAGGATCTCGTCGACCGTGTGGACCAGGCCGGGAATCGCCGCGTCGGGGCACTGGACCCAGCACTGACCACACCCGGTGCACCGCTCGGCCACGAACTCCGGCACTTCAAACCGGACGTCGGTCATGTTACGGAGGGTGCTGGTGGCCGCCGGAATCGCGCTGATCGCCGCAAACGGATCGGCGATCACGTCCTCGCCGGTCTGGTAGAGGAAGCCGACCTGCTCCCAGAACCGCCCACCCTGCCCCATGCCCTCGGCACCGCTGTTCGCCAGCGCGCGCGGCATCACGGGGAGGGCGCCCCGCTCCGACCGCTTGTCCTCCAGTGCGGCGTAGTCCACCTCCCGGACCTCGGCAAACCCCCGGCGGATCACCCGCAGGTTGTCGTCCACCACCGTCTGCCCGAAACGACCGAATTTCTTCTTGAGTTGTTTGGCGATCCCTTCGAACAGCCGGTCCTCGTCGAGCTGATACCGGGCCATGAGCGGAGCCGCCCGGAAGAAGCCGCCCATGAAGGCCGCCCCCTGCATCCGGTACCGATGCTCGGCCTCGGTGGCCTCATCCGCTGCGATGGCAAAGCCGTCGAGGGCAAACACCCGGAGCTTCCGCTCCCGGATCTCGCGCTGGGCGGTCGCCGGAAAGCTCTCCCACAGCGCCTTCGGATCGGTGTCGCTCTGAATGATGAACACCCCGCCCGGCGCGAGCCCGCCAATCGGATTCGAGTGCCGGAACACGTTGGGGTCGGGCGACAGCACCACGTTGACGTGCCGGAGTTCGGCGTTGAGCCGAACCGGCTCCGAGGCGAGGGTGGCAAAGAACGTGGTCGGCTGGCCCTTCTTCTCCGAGCCGTACTTGGGGTTGGCCTTGATGTGGAGGCCCAGCAGCTCGGAGGCGGTCAGCGCCAGGTTCTTCCCCATCGTGATGGCGCCCCAGCCACCCACCGAGTGGATTCGGAGCGCCAGCGAGTCCTTGGGGAGCAGGTTCAGGTCGGCGGTGGCGTTGATCGCCAGGTCCCTGAGGTGGGGGTAGGCCTCTTCCAGCCGCTGCTGCCAGAGCTCCAGCTTCGGGAGTCGAGTCTCGGGGCGCACGAAGTGGATGCCGACATAGAACTGGCGGTGCCGGCGGCCCCGCGGCAGCATGTTCTCGATCGCCGCCTGCAGATCCCCGGCCTGAACGTCCCGGCTCCCCATGCCGAAGCAACTCGAGTAGAAGTCCGGTACCGCCTCCGGGCCGATCGCCGGGACCCCAGGATGGGGCACCGCCCCGCTGGTCCTCCCGTTCTCCACTGCCTGGCCCATCGCCGAGCGAATCTCCCGGAGCAGGGGCGGGTCGACCGCCAGGGGCTGGTCAAGCCGCTCGAAGACCGTCACCGCCTTCACTCCCTGGCACAGCTCGACGATCCGGTCGGCCGGGAACGGGCGGAACATCGTGACGTTCACGACCCCGATCCGGAGGCCGGTCTGCTCGCGCATATGGTCCACGACCGCCTCGAGGTTCCACACGATCGACCCCTGGCCGGCCACCAGGTACTCGGCATCCTCGGTGCGGTACCCGCTGGCCCGCGAATACCGCCGGCCGGTCAGGGCCGCGAAGTTCTCGAACGCGGCGTCGGTGATCTCGGCAAGGTGGTCGAAGTAGAACGGCCGTTGGGCCGCCACCCCCTGGGCATAGCTGTCCTGGTTCTGCACCACCCCGAGCATGGCCGGGTAGTCCAGATCGAACATCTCCGGAATCCGGCGCCGGCGTTCCCCGAAGACCATCCGCTGGGCCGGTGTGGGTGACTCGATCAGGTCCGCGGGATCGCCCAGAAAGCGCTTGACCAGTTCCGGCTCGGGCAGCAGGATCGACTCGATCACGTGGCTGGTGAGGAAGCCGTCCTGGGCGCAGATCCCGGGGTTGAGCCCCAGCTCGGCGATCCGATGCGCGATCAGGTTGAGGTCGGCCGCCTCCTGGACGTTCTTGGCGAAGAGCTGGAAGAACCCGGTGTCGTCCACCGCGTGGTAGTCATCGTGGCCCGCATGGACATTCAGGGCGTGCTTGGTCATGGCCCGGCAGGCCATGTTGAGCACATAGGTCAGTCGCTTGCCCACCGCCGCGTACAGCGACTCGTGCATATAGGCGATGCCCTGGCCACTGGAAAAGTTGGTGGCCCGGAGTCCCACCATCGACATCCCGGCGGTCACCGCCGCCGCCGCGTGCTCACCCTCCGGCTCGAAGAAGAGCAACCGGCGGCCGTTCACGTTGAGTTTGCCCTGGGCCACGGCAACGGCCCAGCCTTCCCCCATCTGGGTGGAAGGGGTTATCGGATAGGCACCGGCAGCCTCACTGGCCGCCGTTTCCATCGCGACAATGGCTTCGCTGCCATCCATCGCGGCCGGCTCGCCCGGGAAAGGCGGTGGCGCGGCGGGTTCCGGGGGGCGGCGTCCGAAGATCATGGTGCGGCTCCTTGCAGCACGCGGGCGGGCTCGGCGAACTGGGCCCCGGTGATCCACACGATCGCGCCGGTGGGGCACCGGGTGATCGCGTCGGGGCTGGCCAGGTCGTAGCGATCGTAGTCCACGATCGCCAGGCCGCTTTGGATGGTGATGAGGCCGGGGGCGGCGTCCGCGGCACAGCGGCGACAGCCGTTGCAGGCGACCTGACAGACCGCCGTGGCCGCGTCTCCGTCGAGCAGGTTGCGGCACTGGACCAGCAGTTGGTGGGCCAGCGGCATCAGGACGAACAGATCCTTGGGGCAGGCTTCGACGCAATCACCGCAGGCGGTGCACCGGACCGGGTCAACCAGCGGCAGCCCGACGTCATTCATCGCGATGGCGTCGAAGTCGCACGACCGCTCGCAGTCGGCGAGCCCCAGACAACCCCAGGTGCAGCCCTTGCCGCCGCTCGCTACCGCGGCGGCAGCAGCGCAGGTACCGAGACCGACATAGTCGGCCTCCTGGACCGCCACGTCCCGGCCCCCGGCGCAGAGGAGGCGGGCCACCCGCTGGTTGGCCGACCCCACATCCACCCCGAGAAACTGGGCCATCTCCTCCCGCTGGTCGGGGCTCATCACGGTGCAGGTGGCAGGAGTGGTGGCGCCTCCCACCAGCGCCTCCCCGAAACCCCGACAGCCCGGAAAGCCGCAGGCCCCACAGTTGTTGCCGGGCAGGAATCCGACAACCGCCTCGATCCTGGGGTCTTCGAAGACGTAGAATCGGCGGTGCGCCAAGGCGATCAGGATCGCGAAGCCGAGGCCCACCCCGCCCAGGATGCCAGCCGAGAGAAGGAGGGCCCCGATGGTCACTGGCTGGCCTCGGTCGTGGTAAGGTCGGCCTGGGTCAGGATCCAGGCGGCCAACCGGTCCACCGGGTGGGCGCTGTCACCCGCCGCAACGGCGCCGGCCGGAGCGGTCGCCAGGCCTGCCATCGCCTCCAGTTGATGCAGCTCCTCGGCCAGCTGCAACGCGCTCTGGCCACCCAGTCCCCGCCGGGGCGGTACCGCATCGGAGAGGATCCTGAGCCGGGCGCCCAGCCCGGCGCTCTGGTCGGGGTCATGGGTGAACGCCGCGCAGCCGGCCGGAACCCACCCGACCACCGATGGGCCGACCCGGTCCGCCACCGTCGACACCGCCGCCCCGTCCAGCGTCTGGGCCACCAACACCCCCGGAGACACCAGTCGCACCAGGGCGGCGGGCGGCGCGACGCTATCCCGCACCAGCAGGACCAGGGCGACCCCGCCGTCCAGAAACTCGGCCAGGCCACCGGCCTTCAGGTCGGCGCCGTCGAGTGACACGATCAGGGGCGGAGCCAGCTGACGCTCGCGGCGGTTCCACCGGGCGAATGGATAGCTCTCCAGCCAGGGGCCGTGGGCCGCCGGGTCAAACCGGCCGTTCCGGGCAACCGCCACGACATGGGCCGCACCGAACGCCCGGCCGGCATGCGCCAACGCGGCGCGCACCGATCCGGTGAGATCCGCTCCAGGGGCCAGGTCCAGGTGTGCCACCTCGGTGGAGGCGGCCATGTCCCGGAGCACCACGGCGGCCTGCTCGACCGCCTGCAGGGCGGGCCCGGCCAGGGACGTCTCTTCGGATCCGAACAGGGGCGCCAGCCGGTCGGTATCGAGATGCGCGGCACCGAGTGGACCGAGGGCCGCCGCGAAGGCAGGGGTCCGGTCGGTGACGGCAGTGGCGCGGGCGGCCCGGAGCGAAGCCTCCAGTTCGTCGGCGGCAAGCATCACCGCCTCACGGTACCCCGCGACCCGAGGGGCCAGCGTCTGGCGAACCTGATCGAGACGAGTGAGGTCAGATGGCATGGCGGTCAAACTCGGCGGCCAGAAGCGACAGGCGATCGTCGGCCGAATGGGGTGGCAGGTGGCGGGTCTCCTCGTAGCGGGGATGGCTCTCGTTCCGGTAGAACACTCCGAGCCGAGCCAGTCCGGTGTCCTCCGCAAGCGCCCGCGCGGCGTTGAGATCCGAGGGGTCGTGCCGGCGGCGATTGGGATAGATCCCGGCGATCTCGGGAACGTCCACCCCGCGCTCATGGACCAGCAGTTCGGTCTTCGATGGATCGCGCAGGTACGAGTCGAAGATGGCGGTCGAGTACTGGGGACAGCGCTGCAGGATCCGGACAAACGAGAACCCGCGATGCCGATAGGCCGCCTGCAGGGTCGCGTACAGGTGGGCCGGAACCCAATCCGAGGTCTGAGCGACAAACGAGGCGTTGGTGACGCCGAGGGTCGCACTGATCGGGTTCAGGGCAGGCAACCAGGAACCGTACGGCTGGGTGTTGCTCGGATGCCCCTGCGGCGTGGTGGGAGAGGTCTGGTTCTTGGTGAGCCCATAGATCTCGTTGTCGAGCAGCAGGACCACCATGTCCATGTTGTATCGGGTGGCGTGAATCCAGTGTCCGGCGCCGATCGAACAGCAGTCGCCGTCGCCCATCACCACAAAGACGTGCAGGTCGGGCCGGTGCAGCTTGACCCCGGTCGCCACCGGAAGGGCCCGGCCATGCAGGCCGTGGAAGCCGTAGGTCTTCAGGTAATGGGGGAACCGGCTCGAGCAGCCGATCCCCGAAACGAAGACCGTCCGTTCCGGCGCCAGCTGTTCCTCCTCCAGCAGGCGCTGGACCGAGGTCAGGATGCCATGGTCCCCGCATCCGGTGCACCACCGCGGCGTGGCACCGGCGTAATCCTCCATGGTGTAGTCCCGGTCTTCCTCCTGACCGAGCACCAGCAGGGAGCAGCCACAGTCGCTCATGCGGACCTCCCCTGCGACAGGGCGTCGCGTATCGCGGCGTGAATTCCGGCCGGCCGGAGCGGCTCGCCCGGCACCCGGGTCCAGCAATCCACGTCCACCAGGGTGGTTGCCCGGAGCAGCCAGGCGAGCTGACCCCGGCGGCGGTTCTCCGAGGTGATGTACTGGGCATCCGGCGAATCGCTGTAGTTGATCTCCACGGTCATCACCTTCCGGTAGCGGCTGAACAGCTCGACCAGACCCGGATGCAGCGGGGAGAGGAAGGTGAGGTGGGTGGACGAGACCCGAAGCCCCTCGGCCCGGGCCCGGTCCACGGCTTCCTCGATCGCCCCCTTGGTCGAGCCCCAACCCACCACCAGGAGGTCGCCCTCGGCGTCGCCGTGGAGCGGCGGCGGCTTCAGCGCGCTCTGGAGCACCGCCAGCTTGCGGCTCCGCATCTCGCAGCCCCGCTGGTGCTCGTCCGGGGTATACGCCACCCTGCTCCGCTCGTCGTGGGCCAGCCCGGTCAGGGTATACATCCCGCCCGGCTGGCCGGGGATGAATCGGCGGCTGAGCCCGGTGGCCGGGTCCCATTCGTAGGGACGGGCGCCCTCGGGCACCGAACTCTGGTCCACTGGGTCCGCCAACCAGCGGCGGTCGAGTTCAGGGCGCCACCAGGGCTGGACTCCGGTGGCCAGGTTGGCGTCCGTCAGCACCATCACCACGCAACGGAACGTCTCGGCAATCCGCCGGGCCGTGATCATGGCGTTGAAGCACTCCTCGATCGTGGCGGGTGCGATCACCACCCGGGGAGCATCTCCGGTCTGGGCGAACAGCGCGGCCAGCAGGTCGGATTGTTCCACCTTGGTCGGGAGGCCGGTACTGGGACCGCCCCGCTGGACATCCACCACCACCAGCGGGACCTCGGTCATCACCGCGAGGCCGAGGAACTCGGTCTTGAGCGCGAGGCCGGGACCGGAGGTCACCGTGAACGCGACCTTCCCGGCAAACGAGGCGCCGATCGCCACTCCGGCGGCCGCGATCTCGTCCTCGGCCTGGTGGACCAGGCCGCCGAACCGCTCGAAGATCTCGCCCAGGTAATGGCTCACTGAGGTCGCCGGGGTGATCGGGTACATGGCGCAGAGGTCCATCCCGGCGGCGATTGCCCCCAGGGCAATCGCCTGGTTCCCGTTGGTGACCAGCATCGGCTTCGCTGGCGGAGTCCCGGGAACCTCGAACCGGAAGTCGAGGTGGGCGTCGGCCCATTGATATCCCAGGTCAAGCAGGGCGTGGTTCATCTCCGTCACTTCGGCCGACTTCTTCCGGAACGACTGGGCCACGAGCTCTCGCACCAGGGCAAGGTCCCGCTGGTAGATCCAGCTCAACATGCCGAGCACGAACATGTTCTTGCCCCGCCGGGGCGCGTCCACCACCTCGAGACACTCGGCCTCCATCGGGACTTCGATGATCCGGTAGCGCCGGGTGGTGAGTCGGGCCATCGCCTCGGCCCACTGCGCCCGGATCCGCTCGTCGGGGTCGGTCGCCCAGCTGTTTTCCACCAGGATGATGGCGTCTTCGGCGAAGGCGTCGAGGTCGTGGCGACCGAGCAGAACCTGCTCGTTGAAGGCGACCACCAGGTGGGCTTCATCTCCCCAGTTGGTGATCGGACCCTGGCCAATCCGGATCCGGTTGCCCGACACTCCCGCCGGAGTTCGAGCCGGCGGCTGGATCTCGGCCGGAATGATCTCTACCGTCCAGACCCCGTTCCCCATCCGGGCCGAAGCCTGGCCAAAGATCTGGCCGCACTTCTGGGCTCCTTCGCCGGGATCACAGACGATTTCAAGTGTGTGCTCCGCCAGGCGGAGGATGCGGGGAGGGGCTTCTAGGGGTGCGTCGAGAGTATCGGCACCGACTTGGGCGTCCATTGAGGGACCTCGTGTCCGTCAGGCCACAGGGTGATCGGGAGGGATGCCGGAAGCGTTCCCGCCCCCGGTCTGCGTCAAGGCAGACAGAGGGGTCCTCTCCGTGTCCATCTAGATAAGCGCCGGAAGGGCCGAGGGGACTGGAATTCTCTATGAAGAAGACCTTAGAGAGGCCGGCAGGGGTGCCCGCAGCGGGGGGGTCCGGCTACTTCCCGACGCAGAACCGGCTGAAAATCTGGTCCAGCACGTCCTCCACCCCCACGGCGCCGACCAGTTCGTCCACCGCGCGCACCGCCGCCAGGACGTGGTGGGCCGCCAGCACCGGGTCGCCCTCAGGGGTCAGGTGGGGCGCCGCCTCCCGGAGTTGCTCGAGCGCCCGGGTGAGCCCGACCCGATGCCGCTCCCGGGTCAGCAGGGGTTCCATGTCACCGTAGGAGTTGCCCTCGGCGAAGAGCCGCTGGACCATCGCCTGCCGGAGCTCGGGGATCCCCTGCCCCGTCACAATGGAGACCGGGACACCGGCGCCTGGCTCGGATCCGAGATCCGCCTTGGTGCGGATCAGCAGCGTGGGACAGTCCCGCAGGATGGCACGATCCTCGTCGAGCAGTTCCTCCCCGGATTCGACACAGAGCAGCACCAGGTCCGCCGCGGTCAGGTAGCGTCGGCTCACCACGATGCCGAGCTGGTCGAGCCGGGTGGGAGCGTCCCAGATCCCGGCGGTGTCGGCCAGGCGGACCGGCCAGCCGGCGATCTCGCTGTGCGCTTCGATGGTGTCGCGGGTGGTGCCCGGGATCTCGGTCACCAGCGCCCGGTCGGTGCCGAGCAGTGCGTTGAACAGCGAGGACTTGCCCGCATTGGGGCGCCCGGCCAGGACCACCAGGGCGCCCTCGCGCAGCCGCTCCCCCACCGGCGCGGTCGCCAGCAGGTGCTCCACCTCGGTGGTCACCCGACCCAGCTGCACCAGCAGTTGGTCGTGCGCAATCGGGCCATCGTCCTCTTCGGGGAAATCCACTTCGTAGCCCAGCATGGCCAGCAGGGCGAGGAACCGGTCCCGGAGCGAGCCCAGCCGACGCGACAACCCGCCCTCCAGTTGCCGCAACGCACTCCGCGCCTGGACGGTGGCGGTCGCGTCCACCAGGTCACCCACCGCCTCGGCCTGCAACAGGTCCAGCTTGCCGTTGAAGACCGCTCGGCGGGTGAATTCGCCGGGGAGGGCCGGCCGGGCGCCCGCCGCCTGCAGTGCGACCAGCAGCTGGGCCGGGACCAGGAGTCCACCATGGCAGGTCAGTTCGACCAGGTCCTGACCGGTGTAACTCCGGGGCGCGGCGAACGTGAGGTAGAGACCCTGGTCGACGGCCAGCCCATCGGGCCCGAGGAATTCGGCGAGGCGGGCGGACCGGGTCGGTTCGGCCGCGAAGCCACGGATGACGGTGGCCGCGACCTGGAAGGCGCCCTCTCCGCTCAGCCGGATGACCGCGAGGGCCGACCGACCCGGGCCGCGCGCGAGCGCGACGATGGGGTCCGTCAGCACGGAAGCCGTGTCAGCGCCATGGCGCAATGACCAGCCCCGGTACTTCGATCCGCATCAGCACTACTCCCTGGCCTGCGGTCCCGGCGGACGACCGGTCGCTAGCGCTTGGACTTGCCCTTCTGTGCCACCGGCGCGGGCGGGGTGGGCGGCACCAGCTTCTTCCGCTCCTGAGCGATCATCCACTGCTGGGGCAGGCTGGCGAGGTTCTGCACCGTGTAATACAGGTTGAGTCCCGAGGCGAAGCTGGCAAACAGCACTGTCATCATCACCGGCATCACATAGAGGAGCATCTTCATCTGCGGATTGGGGGGCATCCCCATTTGGCCGAGCTTGGTGACCGCGAACATCGAAACACCCATCAGCAGCGGAATGATGTAGAACGGGTCCGGACGGGACAGGTCGGTCAACCAGAGAAACGGCGCCCCTCGGAGTTCGATGGTGTTCTGGAAGACGAAGAACAGCGCCAGCAACACCGGCATCGGCAGCAGCATCGGCCAGCACCCGCCGAGCGGGTTGACCTTGTGCTCCTTGTAGAGCTTGAAGGTCTCCTGCTGCAGCTTCTGGGGTTCCTCCTTGTAGCGCTTCTGGACGTCCTGGACCAGCGGCTGGATCGCCTGCATCGCCATCTGCGAGCGCATCGCCTTCTGGTTGAGCGGCCAGAGAACGACCCGGACCATGACGCCGAAGAGGACCAGCACCATCCCGTACGCCAAACCCAGCGTCTCATGGCTGTAGACCAGCAGCCATCGCGCCGCCACGGCCACCGGTCGGATCACGGTCCGGAACCCGGGCCAGCCGTACGGATTCACATCATAGAAATCGTGTCCCATGGCCCGGAGCCGGTTGTACTCCATCGGCCCGGCGTAGAGCGAAAAGCTGAAGTTGCCGGCCCCGGTGATCGGGAGCCCGGCCACGACATCGGCCTCGACTGTCTTCTTCCGCTCATCGACGGGCCGAACCCGGACCCCGGTGATCCTTCCCTCGGGGACCGCGGCGGTGCTGTCCAGCGCAAACGCCGCCAGCACGAAGTACTTGGACTTGATGGCGACCCACTCGAAGGGGCCCGGCAGGTCGGTCGAGACCCCCTTGTCGAGCCCCCCGAACCCCTCCTTGGAGGTTCCGCTCCTGGCTTTGGTGACGACAGCCAGCTCCCGCTGGTGCTCGGTCGAGTCGACCTCAGTGTTCCGCAGGCCGCGACCGAGGCCGACGAGGAGGGTCCCACCGTTGGGCCCCAGGCCGCGGATCTGGCCGGTTACCGAGATCAGGTAGTCCTCGGCGGCGAACCGGTAGCTCAGCTCGACTTCCACCCCCTGCCGACTGGCGGTGAGCACCAGGGGGGTGTCCTCCGCTATGGCCAGCGCGTCAACCGAGGGGGTGAAGTCCCAGTCCCGAAGCGAGAGGGTGTCCCGACCCGACACCAGTTGGAGGCCGAGCAGGTCGTCGTCCTCGGGCAGAATCTGGGCGGCCACCCGCTGATCGGTCGGGGTGAGCGATGGATAGGTCCCGAGGGTCACCTCGACCAGTCGCGCACCCCGGGTGCTCACCAGGTACCGCGCCAGCGGGGTCGTCACCGGAACCGTCCTGGCCTCGACGACGGGCGCCGCCGCGTCGGCGGATGGCGCCTGGGGCGGGATCCCTGACAAGGTCGGCGGAGTCGTCGCCAGGGTCTCCGTGGGGACGGCGACCGCCAGCGAGTCCACCGCCACCGGCCGCGGGGGACGCTTGAAAATCACCGAAGGAAGCATCGCGATCGCCATCATCAGCACGATCGCGGCAATGACTCGACGGTCCATGGCTCGGGGGGTCCGGGTCAGGGCAGCGGGTCGTGACCGCCGGGATTGAACGGATGGCAGCGGACCAGGCGACGCAGGCCCAGCCAGCCGCCACGGATCAATCCGTATCGGGTCACGGCCTCAAGGGTGTACTGGGAGCATGACGGGTAGAACCGGCAACTCGCCGGCAGGACGGGCGAGAGGAACCGCTGGTACCCTCGAATCAGGAGGGCGGCGACCCGACGTGGCGCCGCCAGCACCAGGGCGGTCACCGAACGACCTCGGCCTGCCATTGCAGCAATTGAGAACGGAGCTGGTCGAAGCTGGCCTGGTAGGCGTCCCGGCGTGCCCGGATCAGGGTGTCCCAGGGGGGAAGGGATCCTTGCAGCTCCCGCCGCCAGATCTCCTTCAACCGGCGGCGCAAACGGTTGCGGGCCACAGCCGTGGTCTGGAACTTGGGAACGATCAGCCCCAGGCGCGGGTGGCCCGCCGAATTGTCCATCCAGATAACGTCCAAGTGCTCCAGGCGCCGCCGGCGGCCCCGGTCGAGGGTCTGACGGAGCTCGGCGAAGGTGCGTACCCGCCGAGCCCGGGATAGACCCTCGCCAGCCGTCAGGACCCTCCGTGCTTGCCCGGAAGGCGGACAGCCAATAGCTTCCGGCCCTTCTTGCGACGGCGTGACAGGACGGCCCGACCCCAGCGGTCAGCCATCCGTGCCCTGAACCCATGCTTACGAATCCGCCGCTTATTGCGGGGACGGTATGTCGGCATCATAAAATCCAGCCCTCCAGTGAGCGGGAAAAGCTAGCCGTCGGGGGGGGGAAAGGTCAAGGTTGACTTTTCCACATTCAACCTCTAAAATCGCCTTCCCCTAGTTGACCTCGAATCAGAAACCCGAGCAACAATGCAGCTGTCCGCTAAAGAAGCGTGGAACAGGATTCTTGACGCCGCGCGCGGAGAGTTGCCGGACCATACCATTCAGAGCTGGCTGGCCCCTACCGAACCCCTCAGTCTCGAGGCGGGCTGCCTGACTCTCGGGGCCCCCGATGAGTTCGCCGTGCAGTGGAATGAGTCGAAACACGCCCCGCTGCTGACCCGGCTGGCGAGCACGACCCTGGACACGCCGACGACCGTGGTCTTCCGGGTGCTCGAGGACCGCAAGCAGCGGCCCCAGATGGACTTCTTCGTGGCGCCCCCGCCCTCGGCGGCCCCCGCCCCAGCCCCAGCGACAAACCCGAGCGCCCAGCCGCTGAACGAGCGCTACACCTTTGACACCTTCGTCATCGGCAAGTCCAATGAGCTGGCCGCCGCCGCCGCGTTCGCGGTGGCCGAGACTCCCGGCAAGACCTACAACCCGCTGTTCATCCACGGCGCCACCGGGCTGGGAAAGACCCATCTGATGCAGGCCGTCGCCCACACGGTGCTCAGGCGGGCCCCCGAAACCCGGGTGCTCTACGTGGGCGCCGAGCAGTTCATCAACGAGGTCATTGAGGGGATCCACGGCCGGACCATGCCGGAACTCCGGCGCCGGTACCGGCACGATGTGGACCTTTTCCTGGTGGACGACGTCCACTTCCTGGAGGGCAAGGAGGCCACCCAGGAGGAGTTCTTCCACACCTTCAACGCTCTGTATGAGGGCAGCAAGCAGATCGTGCTGACCTCCGACCGCCACCCCAACGAGCTGCCCGGCCTCGAAGAGCGCCTGGTCAGCCGGTTTGTCTGGGGAATGGTGGCCGATATCGGGTTGCCCGACCTCGAGCACCGGATCGCCATCATCCGGAAGAAGGCGGAGCAGGACCACCTGGAGATGGCGATCCCGGACGAGGTGCTGTCGTTTATCGCCCACAATGTCCGGTCGAGCGTCCGGGAGCTCGAGGGATGCATCATCAAGCTGCTGCTCTACGCTTCGCTCCGGCACCGGGAAGTCACCATCGACCTGGCCCGCGAGGCCCTGGCCGACAAGATCCGGCCCGAGGCCGCCGATGCCGGTCCGAAGCTCAAGAGCATGCCCTCGATCGACCGGGTCCAGGACATCGTCGCCAAGCGCTGGGGCGTGACCCCGGAGGGGCTCCGATCCAAGGCCCGGATCAAGAGTCTGACCGTCCCCCGCCAGATTGCCATGTATCTGGCCCGGGAGATCTTGCAGATGCAGCTGGTGGAAATCGGCCAGGCGTTTGGCGGCCGGGATCACTCCACCGTGATTCACAGCGTGGAAAAAGTGCAGAAGCAACTCCAGCGGGATCGGGTCTTCCGGGAGCGCGTGGAGTCGGCCAAGCACGAGTTGTTCGCAGGGTAGTCGCGAAGGCGAATGGGGGCTGTGGACGACCGGGGAAAACCGCCCGAAACATCCACGTCGCCCATCGAGTATCCAGAGCGCCAACAGAGGCTCCACATGAGGCGGCGAGGGCAGAGTGGTTGATTCCAAACGAGTTCGGTACCCGGTCCACAAAACCCGGTACTCTACTACGACTACTATTTTCTTTTAATATGATGGTATTGGTTTTTCTCCCCGCACAATCGGAACCGGAATGAAGTTCACCATCACCCGTGATCAGCTCCAGGAAGGACTCGTGGCTGTCGCCGCCGCGGTCCCGACCAAGACGACGTTGCCGGTGCTTTCCAATATTCTGGTTGAGGCCACGACCAGTGGGTTGCGGCTCTCCGGAACCGACCTGGATATCGCGGTGTCCACCACCGTGCCAGCCAGTGTCGATCAGGAGGGGTCGATCACCCTTCCCGCCAAGAAGCTGGTGGAGATTGTCCGGGAGCTTCCCAGCGCCGGCATCAGGGTAGCTAGTTCGGGGGAACAGCGGGTGTCGCTCGAATGCGGCAAGTCCCGCTTCAAGCTCCTCGGGCTGTCGCGGGAGGAGTTTCCTGCCTTCCCGGCAGTCGATTTCACCAATCCCTGGAAGATCCGCTCGGGAGACCTTCAGAAACTGATCGGGCATGTCGCATTCGCGGCCAGCACCGAGGAAAGCCGCCCGATTCTCAACGGGGTGCTTTGGGAACTCCGTCCGGACCGGATGCGGATGGTTGCGACCAATGGACACCGACTGGCCAAGATGGACGTGCCGCTGAGCGGCGGGTCCGGCGCGACGGCCGATCTGATCGTCCCCCCGAAGGCGCTGGAGCAGATCCGCCGGCTGTTCGGGTCGGATGAGGAGATCGAGATCGCCCGGAGCGACAACCACCTGGGATTCCGGTCGGACCGGACCCAGGTCTACACCCGGCTCATCGAAGGCCCATATCCCAACTACGAGCAGGTCATTCCCCGGGAGAACGACAAGGTCGTCACGGCCTACCGGCAGGCGCTCGTGGCAGCCATCCGGCGGATGAGCACCGTGGCCAGCGATCAG
>CAYINH010000006.1:0-23615 GCA_964364615.1 uncultured Gemmatimonadaceae bacterium | reverse complement strand
GTCGAAGCCGCCTCGGGCCCCAACCCCGCCTCCCCCAGACCGTCACCCTGCGCGAGGGGAGGAGCACCCGATGGGACCGTGAGAAACAACAGCCCTTGACATCAGCCCAGTCATATCAGCGCCCTGGCCCGGACGTGGGCTCGCGCTGTTTGGCCTGCTGCTCCTCGCGGCCGGTGGCTGG
Source organism: uncultured Gemmatimonadaceae bacterium (assembly GCA_964364615.1). Taxonomy (GTDB): domain Bacteria; phylum Gemmatimonadota; class Gemmatimonadetes; order Gemmatimonadales; family GWC2-71-9; genus SZUA-320. The sequence continues at coordinate 23,434 of CAYINH010000006.1, read as the reverse complement.
CAGCTGATCCGGGAAGGGCGGGGGCTCCCGATGAACGCCTTTCCTCCTTCGCAACTGGTGCGGTCAGGCGTCTTTCGGTGGATTCGGAACCCGATGTACCTTGGCTTCGGCCTCGCGGCGGCCGGTGTCGCCATCGCCACCGGCTCTGCCGCCGGGCTCTGGCTGGTGACCCCGATTCTGTGGCTGAGTTCGGCGGCGCTGGTCTTCGGCTATGAGCGCCACGACCTGCTCCGCCGGTTCGGCACCTCGGCCGGGGAACCGCCGCTGCTCTCTCTGCCCAGGGACGAGAGCACCCGACCCACCGGCGCCCATCGGATGGCGGTGTATCTCTGGGTCCTGCTCCCCTGGCTCGTCGCCTACTTCGCGGTCCAGGCGCTCGGGCGTGCCCCGGACGCCTTCGGCCTCATCACCTCGTGCGAACGCGACTGGCCGGTACTACAGTGGACCGAACTGCTGTACGTCAGCGCCTACCTGTTCATCCCCTTGACGCCGCTGGTGATGACCACCCGGAGGGAGTTGCGCCGCTTCGCCCTGGTCGGCGCTGTCGCCACCGGGATCGTCACCCTGCTCTGGCTGGTGATTCCGGTGGTCGCCACCAATCGTGAGTTCATTCCCACCACGGCCCTCGGCCGACTCCTGGCGTTCGAGCAGAACACTTCGCAGGGGGTCGCGGCCTTCCCGGCGTTTCACGTGCTCTGGGCCCTGATCGCCGGAGCAGCCTGGATTCGTTCCGCGCGAGCCACTGAGCGTCCGCTCCTCGGATGGATCGGAGGGGTCTGGGCTGGGCTCGTCGTGCTGGCGTCCCTCACGACCGGCCACCATACGCTCCCCGAGGCCGCGGCCGGCCTGCTTCTCTTCCTTCCGCTGGCCCGTCCCGAGCGCACCTGGGCCAGGATTCGGGAGAGCACCGAGCGGGTCGCGAACTCCTGGCGGGAGTGGCGGTTCGGACCGGTTCGGGTCATCAACCACGGGTTCTGGGCCGGGCTGGGGGCCGGTCTTGGGCTGGTGATCGCAGGAGGGGCGGTCGGCGTGGCGCACTTCTGGGCCGCCGCCTGGATCGGACTCTGCGTGCTGCTCGGGGCTGGCCTCTGGGCCCAGTGGCTCGAGGGTTCCTCACGTCTGCTGCGTCCGTTCGGCTGGTACGGCGGGCTGCTCGGGGGCACGCTGGGTGCGGTCTCCGCACACCTGGTCGCGGCCGCGCCGCTGGGACATCTCCTCGCCGGGTTCGCGTTGGCGGCGCCCTGGATCCAGATGTCAGGCCGGATGCGCTGCCTGGTCCAGGGCTGCTGCCACGGTGGGCCGGCCGCCCCCGAGATCGGTATCCGGTACCGGCACCCGCGGTCGCGGGTTACTGCCCTAGCGGGCCTGGCGGGGACCCCGATCCACGCCACGCCGCTCTACTCGATAGCCTCCAACCTGGTCGTCGCGACCATTCTGCTCCGGCTCTGGTGGCTCGGGGCGAACGAGGGACTGGTGCTCGGCCTGTTTTTCATCCTGACCGGTCTGGCCCGGTTCGTCGAGGAGTCCTACCGAGGCGAACCCCAGACCCCGATCGTCGGTGGCCTGCGGCTGTATCAGTGGTTCGCCGTGCTGTCGGTGCTGGTCGGCATCGGCTGCACCCTGCTTCCTTCGGCGCCAGCGTCCGGGGGGCTCCGGTGGCCGTCGCTCCCTCTCGTCGGCGCCGCCATCGGCCTGGCCTTCCTCGCTACCTTTGCGATGGGTGTGGACTTCCCGAACTCCAACCGGCGCTACTCCCGCCTCGCCGAGGCGGGCTGAGCGCGGAGAATCGTCAATGGCGTGGATTCGACTGACGGAGCCAGAGGAGGCCACCGGCCTGCTCAAGCGGGAATACGATGCCGCGATGCAGCGTGCCGGCCGGATCTGGAACATCCTCTCGTTGATGAGTCCCAATCCGAAGGTGCTCAGAGCATCGATAAGTTTCTACGGTGCGATCATGCACGGGCCGTCGCCACTGTCACGGGCCCAACGGGAGATGCTGGCCACCGTGGTGTCCCGGACCATCGGCTGTCGATACTGACGGATCGCACACGCCCACGACCTCCGTGCCGAGGTCGCCGATTTTGGAATAACCGATGACGGGGAAGCCGACCGCCTGGTGGAGGCAGTGGCGCGGGATTGGCGGCAGGCCGGGCTCCGGCCCGAGGATGAGGTGCTTTGCGCCTTTGCCGAAGACCTGACCCGGAAGCCGGAGGCAAACACCCCGGCCGCACTCGACACCCTTCGTGCCGCCGGTTTCGACGACCGGGCGATCCATGATGCCGTTCAGGTCATCGGCTACTTCAATTACATCACCCGGGTGGCGGACGGCCTGGGCATCGACCCGGAGCCGGGGATCCCGCCCTGGGGTGAGCAGTAGCGCCCACCCCGGGCCAGCAGCTACGGCTTCAGCGCGTTGAGACCCGCCTGAGCGATCTGCTCGTCCTGTTCCGAAGTCACCCCGCTCACTCCCATTCCGCCAAGAGTTACCCCACTCACCTGGATGGGCAGCCCACCCTGCAAGGCCACCAGCCCTTCGATCGTCAACAGCGCCGTCCGCCCCTCGGCGAGCGCGTCGGACAGGGCCTTGGTGGGGCGCCGGAAGAGCGCCGCCGTCCGGGCCTTTCCCTGTGAGATCTGGATGCTGATGAGCGACGCGCCATCGAGTCGGCGGAAGGCGAGCAGGTCGCCGTGGGCGTCAACCACCGCGATGGAGACCGCCCAGCCGTTCTGATTGGCGTGGTCGGTGGCGGCCTGGACCATGGCCCGCACCGCCTCATGGGTGAGGATCTTGCTGTCGGCCAGCTGGGCATTCGCGGGCCTGACGGTCAATGGCAGGGCAAGTCCGATCAGCAGAGCGGCAGCAACGCGGCGCATGGATCACTCCAGGGAATGGGGGTACCGGGGAAGAAACCCCGGTCCCGCCCCACTCGCCAGCCTCAGCGGGGCGGGAGACTCGCCGCGCTGCGCCTGAGTTCCAGACCGCTCATCCGGGTGGTGCCCGGAAACGGAATCGTCGGCCCCTTGAGGGCCAACCAGAGCGCCCGATTGAAGGTCTCCTCGTCGGCGATGTCCTCGAAGGTGAAGTCGAGGCCCTCCGACTCCCGGGCCCCGGGACCGTTGGGCGGGTTCCGGTCGGTGAGCGACTGGGCCGGCACCAACGCGCTGTACGGGGTGAGGTGGGGCCGGTCGGTCCAGATCTCTCGCAGGGGCCGGCCGTAGTAGTCGAACTGGGACAGGCTGCCCAGGCCGAGGATCTCCTCCATCGTCGCGACCACGTCGGTGGTGTTCACGAACCGATGCACCGTGCCCGACCTGGCGTAGGGGGAGACCACCAGCAGGACGGACCGGTGGGAGTCGACATGGTCGGGACCGTCCTGGGCATCGTCCTCGAGCACGAAGACGGCGGTGGTGCGCCAGAACGAACTCCGCGAGAGTCCCTCGATGATTCGACCCAGGGCCAGGTCGTTGTCGGCCATATAGGCCCGGGGAGACAGTTCCCCGGCCCGGGCCCCCATGGTATGGTCGTTGGGCAGGCGGATGATCTGGAAGGCCGGCATGACACCCGCCGCGCTCCACTCCGCCAGCACCGTGAGGTAGCGGTCGGCCCGGACCTGGTCCGGGATCTTCAGGTCATAGCCTGGAAAGAGCGAGTCGGTGTGCTCCTCCAGGAACGGCTTCAGACCCCGATACCCGGCCGGCGCCGGGTCCCGGTCGCCCACCCCCTCGGGCATGACGAATTCTCCGAAGTTCTTGAAGGTCAGACCCCGCTGCTGCACCAGATTCCAGAGATAGCCATTGGCCGGTTCGGCCACGTCGTCCTCGCCCGGTCCGAGCGGCCGCCCGCGATTGGTGCCCTCGTAGTCGTACGACCGCCCGCGGTCGCTGTAGTTGGAGGGCACCGTCTTCTGCAGGTAGTCGGTGGTGTATGCCGCCATGCTCCAGTTGTGTCCGTCTGGACTTACCTCGGCGTTAACGAAGAATCGGTGAAACAACCCGAATCGCTCGGCCAGGGCGTGGTGGTTCGGTGACACCGCGCGGGGGAAGAACAGCAGAGTGGTGTCGCCGTCACCTTGAGGGAGGTCGCTCAGGACCTGGTCATAGGTCCGATTCTCCTTGATGATGTAGACCACGTGCTCAATTGGCGGGTACCGGAAGGCCGACCGGGTCCGTCCCCAGTTGTTGGCCCGTGCCACCCGGTCGCTCAACGAAGCCAGCGCCGCAGCGGGAGTGCGCGCCCGGGTGGAGATCTGGAGGGTGGAACGAATCTGGGCCAGGGTCGACTCAGCGGGCCGGGCACCTGAACGTTCAGGCCCGGGACCATCCGCGGCGTTGGCTCGCGAACCCCTCCCCTTGGCGTTGAGAATGAGCAGCGTATCCCCCCGGGCCAGCACGGCGGTGGGATACCAGCCGGCAGGAATCCGTCCCGCCAGCTGGTCGGTTCCGGTGGCCGTGGCGACATCGGCGGTCCGGGGACCGAGGTCAAACACCGCGACCGCGTTGTTGTCGGCCTCCGCGACGTAGAGCCGAGTTCCGTCGTCCGACAAGGCGATGGCGTTGGGAGTGCTCCCCTGTCCGGGGCCGGCGGGCGCACGGTCTTCGAGTTCGGTGACTCGCTGTCCGGTGCGAGTGTCGACCACCGTCACCCGATCGGTGCTGCCGGAGACCACGAAGAGCCGGGTTCCGGTGCGATTCAGGATCATCGCCGATGGATGGCGGCCCACCGGAATCTCCCGGCTCACGACGAGGCGGCCGGCGGCGGCGGGCGTGTAGGCGGTCACATGGCTGGCGCCCCAGGCCGACAGGTAGACCGCGCCGTCGGGGGAGACCACGACTCCATAGGGATAGCGGCCCGCGGGGAGCCGCTGCACAACCCTGCCGTCGCTCGCCGTGACCACGGCCACCTGATCGGACAGGTTCTCGGCGACGTACAGGTAGCGGCCATCGGGCGACATGGCGAGTCCGGCCGGGTAGCTCGTCCCGGACTTCTTCGCCACCTTGACGGCGAGCACGATGCTGTCGCGCAGCCTCACTCGTCCTGCCGCCCAGTGGTACCGATATACCACGTCCTGGTTGCCCCCCGAGGCGTAGAGGGTCCGGCCATCGGGCGAAAAAACCAGCCCCAGAAATGCCGCCGGCTGGAGTTCGGTCTGGAGGACCTGACCAGTAGCGCGGTCCACCACCTGGAGGCCCTGGTCGTTGTGCCCGTTCAGCAGCAGCACCAGGCGGTCGCCCTCGGGGGATGGCACCATGGCGAGGGGAAACTGCCCCACCTCGTGCAGCGTCCCGTCCGGATCGAGGGTGACGCCGGTCGGAAGCCGGGGGGGCTCGCCGGCCAAGGGGTCGGAGTCCCGCGCGCCACCCGGGGGCGCGGGAGTGCACCCGGCCAGCACCAGGAGGAGTCCAATCGGGAATCGCAGAGAGAGTGTCGGCATCCTTGGAAGCTAGCGCCAGGTGGGGTGGGACGACATATTGGCCCGGTCTTCTCCTGCGAGCCGTGATGAAGGATCCCCATCTCCCGCGGCGGCTTCTGGCCGTACTGGCTCACCCCGACGATGAGTCGCTACCGGACCATGAGCCAGGTCAGCGGAGGCCGGGCTCGGGAGACCGATCTCTTTGAAGGCCTGATAGGGGACCGAGGATAAGTTGGCAGGCATTTCCCCGAAGGGCTGGAGAACGCAATGAGATCATTACTGCGCCGCTGTGACCGGGTTCTGCTGGCCGCGCTCACCGCGGTCGCTCCCGGGCTGTCCGCCCAGGAGGCTGGGTTCCGGATCGAGGAGGCCTCGATTGTCCAGATCCACCAGTCGCTCCGGGCCGGGACCACCACCTGCCGGTGGATCGTCAACGAGTCGCTCCGCCGGATCGAGGCGTACGACCGGCGCGGCCCGGCCCTCAACGCGATCGTCAACACCAACCCCGAAGCCCTCGCCGTGGCCGACTCGCTGGACCGTCGGTTCCGGACCGGCGGGCTGGTGGGCCCGCTCCACTGCGTCCCGATGATCGTCAAGGAGAACATGGAGACCCTCGAGCTGCCCACCACGGCCGGATCGCTGGCACTCGAAGGGTTCCTGACCGGGCGGGACGCGACCATGGTGCGGCAGATCAAGGCCGCGGGTGCCGTGGTGGTGGCCAAGTCGAACATGGCGGAGTGGGCCTTCAGCCCCTACGAGACGGTCTCGAGCATTCTGCCCGGCTACACCAGGAACCCGTATGTCCTCGACCGGGTCACCGCGGGCTCCAGCGGCGGCACCGCCGCGGCCGTTGCCGCCAGCTACGGCACGGTGGGGCTGGGCACCGATACCGGCAATTCGATCCGGGGTCCCTCGGCCCACCAGGCGCTGGTCGGAATCCGTTCAACGATGGGACTCACCAGCCGGGCCGGCATCGTGCCCCTCAATCTGGCCGCCGACATCGCAGGGCCGATGGCGCGCACCGTGGCTGACGCTGTGGCGGTGTTCCAGGTCATCACCGGGGAAGATCCTGCAGATCCGGTGACCGCAGCAGCCCGAGGCAGGCCGACGGTGGATTACGGGGCGGCACTCAAGGTCGACGGGCTCCGGGGGGCCCGGATCGGGGTCTTGAAACAGGCATACAACCGGAGCACTACCGATCCCGAGGTCATTCGGGTCTTCGAGCAGGCGCTCAACGATCTCCGGAGTGCCGGCGCGATCGTGATCGATTCGGTGGGGGTGGACAGCTTGAGTGCCTGGCAGCGGCAGCAGTCAGGGTCGTGCAACCAGTTTCGCCACGACCTCGAGGCCTGGCTGGCGGAGCATGGAGACCGGGCTCCACTCAAGACATTGGCAGAGATCGTGCGCTCGAGGCGATACCATCCGTCGGTGGCCCGGCAGCTGGAGGCCGTCCTGGCGTCCGACACCATCCCCCTGTTCGAGAACCCGGCCTGTGCCAGCCGCGATCTTTTCCGGGAACGGCTCCGCCGAGGGGTGCTGGCCCCCATGGACAGTCTGCGGCTCGATGCCCTGGTCTATCCGACCTGGAGCAACGCCCCCCGGCTGATCGGCGACCTCAACACCCCGCACGGCGACAACAACCAGCTGTTCTCGCCCTCCACCGGGTTCCCAGCCCTGACGGTACCGATGGGCTGGCTCCACGACGGAACCCTTCCCGCCGGGCTGCAGTTCTTCGGCCGCCCCTGGGATGAAGCGACCCTGATTCGGCTGGGCTACTCGTACGAACAGGCGACCAGGCACCGCCGGGCGCCTGCCACTACCCTGCCGCTACCCTGACGTCAGGCTTGGGGCGGGCGGTTGTTGTGTGAGGAGTCGCAGAACGGCTTGTTCTTCGACATGCCGCAGCCGCAGAGCTTGAAGACCCCTGGGGTCTTCCCCACGGGTGGGGTGAGCTCTTCACCGTCGTATCCCAGCACGGTTACCGGACCCTGGACAATGATCGGTCCGGCCCGCTTGGGAGATATGCGGACGGTTTCGTCCGGAGCCTGCTCGGTCATGCGGTGCGGATCCCTTCGGCGTCACGGTCGGCGATCTCGAATGCGGTGGCGGGCGCCCGCAGCGCCTTGGCAATTCCCTGCTGCTGCACCAGGGCTTCGGCCATCCGGTGCCCCAGATAATAGCCGCACCGCTCCGGGGCCACCTTGCCCTGCACCAGCCGTGCCGCGGGTCCGACCCCACCACTCAGGTAACGTAACCTCAGTCCCAGGCCGGCCTTGTCGAGATCCGGCGCGACGGCCCGACGGAGAAAGGACTCGAGCTCGCGGATCCGGGCGTACTGCCGACGGGGGTAGCCGAAGTAGTCGGCCGCCGCGAAGCCGGGTGCCACCGCCTGGGAGGCATGCACCGCCAGGCCCTCGTTGACCAGGAGTTCCCGAAGCGGCGCCCGGCGCCCGGTCTCCCAGTAGTCGTAGTACCCCCCTGCCTCGGCGACCAGCCGCTTCAGGTCGCTCGCGCTGTCGGGCGAGGTGTACCGGACGCAGTGGGCCATCTCGTGGGCGACCCAGACCGGGAGCAGGTCAGGGTTGAGGCCCATGCCCCAGGTGGTGGAGTTGGCCCGGCCGGTGAAGTGCTCCACCGAGACGAACGCCGTGGCCTTGCCGTCCACCACCAGTTCCCCAGCGTTGGCGGCCCCGACCCCCACCATCAGGACCAGATCGACCGGCCGATCGACCTGCAGCAGGTCTTCGGTCCGGGCCATCGCCTCCTGGGCGACCTGAACAAGGTCAACCGACTCGAGCACCGCCTTGAGGTCGGTGCGCTCGGCGCGCAGAGTAGCCCGAATGACTTCGGTGGCATGGCTGCTGTCCGGATCGAGCACGTAGTTCCGCCAGTAGGCGGAGAGCAGGGCGCGGTGACGATCGAAGTAGGCGTGATAGGCCGCCTCGGGATCGGCGGCGTCAAGAACATCGAGAAATTCGGGGATGAGATTGCGGAGCACGCGACACGATAAGAGCGCATCGCGTTCTGCGCAAGCGGTTGCGTCAGATCAGTGGTGGTCTTCGCGACGTTTCCGCTCGGCGTACTCCGCCAGTTGCCGTCGTTCGTTGGCGGTCAGGCTCTCCAAGCCGCTGGCACTGATCTTGTCCAGCAGTCGATTGATCACTTCGGTGCCCGGTTCGGGACGCGCCATCGTGCCGGTCACCGAGTTCCCGGGTGCGGACGACGGCTCAATCGGTTCGGCCTCGCGCTCGGCCCGCGCTCGCGTCAGGACGACATGTCGGATCGGCAGGGGAGTCATGGCAGGCTTGGGTTCTTCTCGCGACTGGAGTCGGAGGAACGCGTATCCGGCGGCCAGGCCTCCCAAGTGGGCGACCGCGAGGGCCGAGACGCCCAACGCAACACCCACCACACCGATCACGATGGCGGCGGCGAGGACCAGGCCTCGCGCCGAGGCCTTGAACGGGAGGGGGTCAAGCGGGATCTCGTCCGGCACGGCATACCACGCCCAGGCCAGAACGACGCCGAGCACCGAACCCAGGGAGCCACTCAGCGGAGGCACTTGGCCGATGAACGACAGTACCAGCCCGGTGATCGCGGCTCCCACGGCGCAGTAGCCGTAGTACACCAGGAAGATCCGGCTCCCCATCCGGCGGGCGACGTGGGGGCCAGCCACGAGGAGGAGGCCCATCAACAGGGCCAGGTGGAGTGCGCTGTCGTGGACCAGCGAGTAGCTCAGGACCGACCAGGGCCGCTGGGACAGCGGAACTGCCGGGTCAAAGCGCAGGGCCCGTTGGAGTTCGGGGCTTGTCAGGATGGTCGACAGGAATACCCACACCACCACCTGGCCCGCCACCAGCAGGCGGGTGATTCGGACGGGGGAGCGGGTTCCGGGTTCGGTCACGGTCCGGCAGTCCTTCGAGCGGTTCGACAGATCCTCTCGCAGAGTTCCCCGAATTCGATCCCTGCGGCCGCGGCGGACTGCGGGAGCAGGCTGGTCGGCGTCAACCCCGGGAGGGTGTTCACTTCCAAACAGGAGGCGTGGCCGTCTGGTGTCAAGCGGAAGTCCACTCGGGAGTACCCTCCGAGCTTGAGGGCCTGGTGGGCCGTCAGGGCGAGGCGCTGGCACTCCCGGGTCAGGGACGCGGGCAGGTCAGCGGGGAAGATCTCCTGGGCCATGCCCGGCTGGTACTTGCACTCGTAGTCGAAGATCTCGTGCTGGGGGATGATCTCACCCACGGCCAGCGGGGTACCCTCCAGGACACCCACCGTCAGCTCCCTGCCCGCCACGAAGGCTTCCACCATCACCTCGTCGTCGTGCCGGAAGGCCTCCGCCACCGCCGCGTCGAAACCCTCCGGGTCGCGAACCAGGGTCAGCCCGACGGTGCTGCCCTGTTTGGAGGGCTTGACGATCAGGGGCCACCCCAGCCGTCCCCCGGCCACCTCCACCGGGACCGGAGCCATCACCCAGTCCGGGGTGGGCACGGCGGCCTGTCGGAACAGCTGTTTGGCGACGTCCTTGTCCATGGCCATCCCGCAGGCCAGCGCACCGGAGCCAGTATACGACACCCCGGCCACGTCGAGCACCGCCTGAAGCGCCCCCCCTTCTCCCCGTCCCCCATGCAACCCCAGAAAGACCACCTCCGCTTCCCGGATCGCTGGCAGGGCGGTGAGGCCCGACAGCAGCATCTGCCGCTCCCGCCCATCGAGTCCCGCCAGATCCGGCGGACTGCGATTGACCGACCCCTTGAGCAGGAGACGCTCTTCGGCCTCTGGGAGGTACCCTCCGGCCAGATCCACCACCGACACGGTGTGCCCGCGCGCCCGGAGGGCCGCCACCACCTGGGAGGCCGAGGCGATGGCGACCTCGCGCTCGGAGGAGGCGCCGCCGGTCAGGACGGTGATCCGCATCGGCTACCGAGCCCCGATCAACTGCTCCAGAATGTCGAACCGGCTCACGATCCCGATCAGTTTGCCGTCCTTGCTGACCAGGGTGGCCGGGTTGTCGCGGGTGAGCAGGGCCGCCAGGCGATCCGAGGACATCGAGGCCTCCACCACCGGGAGCGGCTCTTCCATGATCTCCCGGACCGGCCGGTCGAGCAGGGCCGGCTGTCCCAGCGCGGCCGCCATGACCGGGCCGTCGACCAGCCGCCCGACGCAGGTGTCGCCTTCCAGCACCGGGAGCTGACTCACGTCCCAGGTCCGCATCAGGTTGAGGGCCTGGCGCACCGGGGCGGCGGGCGCCACACTGACCAGCGCGGGACCGGGCTTGGAGCGCCGGGCCAGCAGATCCTCCACCGTGGTCCGCACCGGATCGAGCATCTGATTCTCCTGCATCCACTCGTCGTTGAACAGCTTGGAGAGATACCGCTCCCCGGTATCGCACAGGATCGTCACCACCAAGGCCTCGGGATCATCGAGCGTCCGGCCGAGCTTGAGGGCCAGACCGACGTTGAGTCCGGTCGACCCACCGACCAGGATGCCCTCCTCCCGGGCCATCCGCCGGGCCATGGCGAACGAGTCCCGATCGGAGAGTTGCTGGAACTCGTCGATAAGGTCCCACCATACCGTGCTCGGCGCCTTGTCCCCGCCGATCCCCTCCACCTTGTAGGGGGATCCCTCACCGAGCTGCCGGGTCTTGGCATACCCGGTATAGAGCGACCCGACCGGGTCGCCGGCAATGATCACGATCTTCGGGTTCTTCTCCTTGAGGAACTTGCCGACCCCGCTGACGGTGCCCCCGGTGCCCGCCCCGGCCACGAAATGGGTCACCCGCCCCTGGGTCTGCTCCCAGATTTCGGGGCCGGTGGTCCGGTAGTGGGCCTCCGGGTTCTCCTGGTTGTAGAACTGGTTGGCCAGCACCGCCCCCGGGGTGTCGTGGACGATCTGCTTGGCCTTCATCACGTAATTCTCGGGATGGTCCGGGGGCACCGCGGTGGGGGTGATCACCACCTCGGCCCCGTAGGCCTTGAGGAGCCGGACCTTTTCCTGGGACATCTTGTCCGGCATGGTGAAGATGCAGCGGTAGCCCTTGAGCACGGCCGCGATCGCCAGGCCGACCCCGGTGTTCCCCGAGGTGCCCTCGACGATGGTGCCGCCGGGCTTGAGGTCACCGGCGCGCTCGGCCGCCTCGATGATGCCCATCCCGATCCGGTCCTTGACCGAACCACCGGGGTTGGTGTATTCGGCCTTCCCGTAGATCGGGGTACGGCACCCGGCGCCAATCCGGCTCAGCCGGATCAGCGGGGTCCAGCCGATGGTGTCGAGGACGCTGTCGTAGGGGCGAGGATGCGGCGTCGTCATGGGGAGGGTGTGGCTCCACCAGGGTGTCTGAAGTGAACCGGTTGCCGGAAGGGAGCGGCGATCGGTTTGCCGCCCTTCAGGGCCGGGGCGTACTTGAGATTCGGGGCCGCGAGAAGGGCCGCCGAATCCAGGCCGGGAAAGCCGCTCGACTCTTCGATCCGGGCCGAGTCCGGGACGACCGTGCCCTGGTCGTCGAGATAGAGTCGCAGGATGACCGTCCCGCTGACGCCCTGCTCATACAAGTCGGGCGGGTAGCTGACCGGCGGGGTCGCGTCGAGCGGCACCGGGGGAGAGTCCTGGGCCCCTTCGGGGAGGGGGGTGTCGCCGGACGCGCCGCCGCCGCCGCAGGCGGCCAGGAAGCAGGCCCCGGCGCACAGCAGTCGGGGAATCAGTCTCATGTCCGGAAGTTAGTCCGTCCGGTCGGCTTCCGCCGTCCGCTTCAGGTCCGCCAGCCGGTTGAGCGCTTCCAGGGGGGTCAGGGTGTCCAGGTCCAGGGCCTTGAGGTCGTCCAGGGCCTGGTGGGACGCGGGCGCCGGAACGAACAACGCCAGCTGCCCGGGGTCCAGGACTGGAGGTGTGCCGGGGACCACTCGATGTTCCCCCTCGAGCTGGACCAGCACCTCGCGCGCCCGGGCCACGACGCTGTGCGGCAGCCCGGCCAGGGCCCCCACGTGAATCCCGTACGACCGATCGGTGCCGCCGGGCTCCAGCCGGTGAAGAAAGACGACCGTGCTGCCGGTTTCCTTGACGGCGACGTTCAGATTCCGGGCGTGAGCCAGCTTCTCCGGCAGTTGCATCAACTCGTGGTAGTGGGTGGCGAACATCGTCTTGCAGCCGATCCGGTCGTGCAGATGCTCGGTCACCGCCCAGGCAATGGCCACCCCGTCGTAGGTGGAAGTGCCCCGGCCGATCTCGTCGAGCAGGACCAGGCTCTCGGGCGTCGCGTTGTGGAGAATCGCGCTGGTCTCGCTCATCTCCACCATGAAGGTGGACTGCCCCTGCGCCAGGTTGTCGCTCGCCCCGACCCGGGTGAACAGTCGGTCCACCACCCCCAGCCTCGCCGAGGTGGCCGGGACGAAACTGCCCAGCTGGGCCATCACCACCCCGAGGCCGATCTGCCGGAGGACGGTGGACTTGCCGGCCATGTTGGGGCCGGTGACCAGCAGCACCCGCTCCGCCGCCGTGAACCGCACATCGTTGGGGATGAACCGCTCCCGAGGCATCAGTCGTTCCAGGACCGGATGCCGAAGGGCCCGGAATTCGAGGTCGCTGCCCTCGACCAGGATCGGCCGGACGTAGTCGTGCGACTCCGCCACCTGGGCCAGTGCGGTCCAGACGTCGAGTCGGGCCAGCACACCGGCGGTGCGCTGAATCCGTTCGATCGCTCCGCCGACCTGGTCCCGGAGCACCGCAAACAGCTCCCCTTCGCGCGCCATGAGCTGTTCCTCGGCGCCTAGAATCCTGGCCTCGTATTCCTTGAGCTCCGGGGTGATGTACCGTTCGGCGCTGGTGAGGGTCTGCCGCCGCTCATACTCCTCGGGTACCCGGTGGCGGTGGGCGTGGGTGACCTCGAGGAAATAGCCAAAGACCTTGTTGTACCCGATCTTGAGCGAGGGAATGCCGGTCCGCTCCCGCTCCCGCTCCTGCACCCCGGCCAGATACTGCTTGCCGCCATCCCGAAGCGAGCGCAGCTCGTCGAGGGCGGGATCGAAGCCGTCCCGGAAGACGCCGCCGTCGGCCAGCACGGCGGGAGGCCGATCGGTGAGCGCGGCGGTGAGTGCCTCCGCCAGGTCCGCGAGCCGGTCGAGTTCGGCGGTGAGTCCGGCGAATGGTGCGCCGAGCTCCGCCTGCGCCAGTACCGCGAGGACAGTCGCCAGGGAGGGAAGCCGGACGAAGGAGTCCCGCAGCGCGGCCAGGTCCCGGGGGTTGGCCCGCCCGGCGGCGGCGCGTCCGGCCAACCGCTCCAGGTCGCGGACTCCGTCGAGCGATTCCCGGGCCTGCTCCCGGTGCGAGGCGGCCTTGAGCGCGCAGGCCACCGCGTCGAGTCGGTGGTCGATCTCTTGGGCCACCCTCAGCGGCGAGAGCACCCACCGACGCAGCAGCCGAGCCCCCATCGGGGTGACCGTCCGGTCGAGCACCTCGAGCAGGGTGACCCCGCGGGCACCGGCCCGGAGCGGCTCGACCAGTTCCAGGTTCCGCCGGGTCATCTCATCGATCCAGAGATGCCGCTCTCCGCGACGGACCACCGGGCGCATCAGCTGCGGGAGGCCGCCCGGTTGCAGGTCGCCGAGATAGCGGAGCAGCGCACCGGCCGCCCGGACCGCGGGGCCGTCCTCGGTTTCGATCCCGAGGCCGTCCAGCGAGCCGAGGCCGAATCGGCGGGCGATCTCCTCCCGGCCCAGCTCGAGATCGAACTCCCATGGCTCGCGGGTGGTGCGCAGCACTTCGGGGGCGACCGGGACAGCGGTCTCCGGCGGGAGCACCACCTCGGCGGGGGCAAATCGGCCCAGCGCCTCCGCCAGGCCGCTGCCGGAGGCGGTTTCGAGCAGGAACTCGCCGGTGGAGAGGTCCACCGCCGCGAGGCCGGCGGGGCTGCCGGGGAGGACCGCCACCAGGTAGTTGTTCTTCCCGCCCGTGACCCACCCCTCCTCGAGCACCGCCCCCGGGGTGATTGTTTCCACCACCTCACGCCGGACGATTCCCTTGGCCTTCTTCGGGTCCTCGACCTGTTCACAGATCGCCACCCGAAGCCCAGCCGCCACCAGCTGGCGCAGATAGTCGGCCGCGGCCTTGACAGGGACCCCGGCCAGCGGCACGCCGTCCCCCCGCGAGGTCAGGGTGATCCCGAGGACCCTGGCGCCCAACTCGGCGTCCTCGAAGAACATCTCGTAGAAGTCCCCCATCCGGAAGAACAGGATGGCGTCCGGATGACGCGATTTGATCTCCCGGTACTGACGGAGGAGCGGAGAGGAGACCGGCTCAGTCAAGTGATCACTTGACCTGGACGACGAAGGGTTCGCCACCGACCGCGCGTTTGACCGCGGCGATGGCGTCGCGCGCGGTGTCACGAGTCGGATAGGGACCGGCGCGCACCTTGAAGAATCCATCGTCCTGGACGACAAGGCTGGTCAGCCTGGCCCTGGTGAGTCGGCCCGCCGCCTCCTCGGCGGCGCCCCGGGTCTTGAACGCCGCGACCTGCAGGTACCATCCGGGACCGCCCGGCCGCGTCGTCGCCGCTGGCGGGTTGGGGGTTTCCGGCCCGGCGGTCTGGGCTCGGAGGGCCGCCTCACACCGCTGGCGCTGGAAGTCGAGCTGGTTGCGGAGTTCGACATCTTCGGACGTCGCCTGGAGACCGATGTCTGCCCACTGGCAGGCGAGCGGGTACTGCCGAAGATCGAACGCCGCCCGGGAACCCCACAGGGCACCGATGGCCCGTTGGGGACTCAACGGGTAGTCGCTGAGGAGCCGTTCCGCGTGGCGGACCGCTTCCTCGAACTTCCGCTCGGCGTAAGCCAGTTGAGACAATTCCAGTCGGGCATCATCGGCCCAGTCGGATTGCGAGTACTCGATCGCCACCCGCTGGAGGTAGAGCCGCTTGTCCTCCACCGTCGCGGCGACCACGGCGATGGTATGCAGCGCTTCCGGATAGAGCACGCTGGTGGGCGCCGTGGCATTGAGCACCCGACCCGCGACCGCCCGGGCCGAGTCCCCCAGTCCTTCGCGGGCCAGCCGCACCGCCTCCGTCAGTCGAGGGTCGGCCTGGGCCCGGAGCGGACCGGCCAGGGCGGAGAGGGCGATCAGCGCAATGACGGTGTGACGCATCAGGCGGCCTCCGGTACAGCCGGGGCAAGGGAGATGACCAGGTCGGTGATGATGCCGTGCTCGTTGGAAATCGTGGTGCCCTTCAGGGCCTGGTCGGCGGCGAGTGCCGCCTGCAGGGCCGCGCGGATCCGCGGGGCAGGCCAGCGTGGGGCGGCAGCGGCCCACGCCTTGGCACTCGCGTCATAGCTCAACCCGAAGACCCGAATCCGTTTGAGGTTGTTGACCATCGTGCTCCGCAGCCGACTGTCCCGGACCCCCTGGTCGTAGAGCTCCCGGGTCAGGGCCAGGCCGATCAGGGTCTGGCCGACCAGCGTCACCAGTTTGACGCCCGACATCCCCGGCTGGGCCAGCACATGCTGCAGCATCCCGGCGGCACGGGCGGGCTCGTCAGCCAGCAGCGCGTCCCGCCAGTCGTCCTGGGTCTCGCCGTGGCGGACTCCGAGGAGACTCGCCACGGTCTCGAGCGACACGGGGCCGTCTCCACCCAGGCCCGCCAGCTTGGCCAGCTCCGAAGCCGCGGCCCCCAGGTCGCCATCGACCGCCACCAGCAGATGGGTGGTGGCCTCGGGGGTGAGGACGACACCGTGCTGCTCGGCGCGTTTGGTGACCCAGCGCTCGGCGTGGTCCCGCCGGATCAGGCCGAATTCCACGGCATGGCAGGCCCTGGCCAGGTCGGTGTCGGGCTCCACGTCCCCGCCCCCCTGGACCAGGATCAGCAGCGTCTCCTTGGCGGGCCGCTCGAGATACCGCAGAATGGCGGCCTTGGTCTTGGCCTTCCGGGCCCAGGCTTCGACGTCCCGGATGACCACCACTCGACGGTCGGCCATCATCGGGAGGGTAGTGCAGAGGGTGCTCACGTCCTCCGGGGACAGCCCTCCCGCGGAGCGGATGTCCAGGTTGAAGTCGCGGAGCCCCGGTTCGAGGGTGCGCTCGAGCAGCTCGGCGATGGCCTCGTCCTTGAGGACGTCGGTCTGGCCATGGAAGTAGTAGCAGGGTTCGAGTGAGCCCCGTTTCAGGTCCTTCCAGAAGGCCTCGTAGTCACGCCCCGCCATGGCCGGATCGTCTCAGGGGGCGCCGGTGGCCGCCGTGCCGCGAAGGAAGCACTGGACGTACATCAGCGCCACCAGGGTCTTGGCGTCCCGGATCTGGCCCTCGCGGATCATCCGCCCCACCTGTGACCAGCGGATCTCGTGGACTTCCAGGTACTCGTCCGGCTCCGGGGCGGCCGCCACCTCGGTCAGTCCGGTGGCGATGTACAGGTGGATCTTCTCATCGGTGAACCCGGGGGTGGTCAGCAGCGAGGTCAGCAGCCAGAAATCCTCGGCCTCGACCCCGGCTTCCTCCAGCAGTTCCCGCTCGGCGCAATCGGCCGGGATCTCATCGGCCTCGAGGGTCCCGGCCGGGATCTCCCAGAGATACCCGTCGGCGGCATGGCGGTATTGCCGGATCAGCAGGATGCGGGGGTCCGGGGCGGTGACCTCGTCGAGGAAGGGCACCACGGCGGCTGCGCCGGGGTGGCGGACGATCTCCAGCACTCCGGAAGAGCCATCGGGATACTGGATGGTGTCGAGGTCGACGCTGATTCGGCGACCCTGGTAGCGGCGGTCTGTGGAAAGCGGTGGCATGCTGGAAGATACCCCGCTGCGCTGCGGGCGCGACTACTCGCCGGCGGTGCGGTTCCTCCTCTCGCCGGAAGCGAGCGGGCTGACCGGTCAGCAGATCCGGGTGGACGCGGGGACCGGTCGGTCGTTCTGACCCCGGTCAGTGGAGCAGCCGGTGGCTGATCCAGACCACCGGCAGTTTCAGAGCCTCGGCGGCCAGGTACTTCAGTTCGGCGCCCAGTCGGAGGGAGATCGGACTGGTCTGGGTGGGGGAAGTCGCGGCCTGGAGCCCGTGGGCGCGGGCCTCCACCCGAAGCCTCGCCATGTGAAACGGATCGCTCACCAGAATGACCGAGTGCAGTCCCTGATCCTCGAGCCATTCGGCCGCGCTCGCGATGGACTCCCTGGAGTTCCGTCCGATGGGGATCACCGCGACGGTGGTGTCCACCACCCCATGAGAGACCAGGTACTGCCGGCTGACCGTGGCCTCGCTCACGACATCCCCCACCGCCATCCCGCCCGTCACCACGATCAACGGGGCCCGGCCGGTCAGGTAGAGCTCGGCGGCGTGATCCAACCGGGCCCGCAACACGTCCGACGGGCGTCCGTTGTACTGCGCGGCTCCGAGCACCACGATCGCGTCGGACACCGGCCGCTCGTCGTGTCGACTGACGGCCAGGACATGGACGAACAAGGCGCCGTACAGGACGGCGCCGATCACCATCAGCCGAATGGCCCACCGGCCGGAGGGCTTCACAAGCTGAACGACTCCCCCTGCCGGGGCACGATGACCTCGCCCACGCCTTCGGCTTCCAGCAGCTGCGCCATCGACAGCGCCGGACCCGCTTCGCCGTGCACCACGAATGCCCGGCGGATCGGTCCCCCCAGCGCCCGCACCCAGGACCGGAGGCCCTCCCGATCCGCGTGCGCGGAGTACCCGGTGAGGGTTTCCACCTCGGCCCGGCGGGGGAACATGTCACCGTAGACCTTGATCGAATCGGCCCCCTCCTGGATCCGCCGACCCAGGGTGTGCTCCGCCTGGAATCCGACGAAGAGGATCAGGTTGCGGTGGTCGCCGGCGTGGTTGGCGAGATGGTGGAGGATCCGGCCGGCCTCCGCCATGCCGGACGCCGAGATGATGATCGCGGGGCCATTGAGGGTGTTGAGCCGCTTGGAGTCGTCCACGGTCTGGGTGTACTGCAGCAGCGGAAAGTCGAAGAGCGCGCTGGTCTGTCCGGCCAGATGCTCGCGCCGGTCGAACAGCTCCGGGTGCATGCGGAACACCGTCGTGGTATCCACCGCCAGCGGGCTGTCGACGTAGATCGGGATGGTGGGAATCGCCCCACGCCGGTGGAGGGCGTGCAGGGCGTACACGATTTCCTGGGTTCGCCCCAGCGCAAACGCCGGAATCAGCAGCTTGCCCCCACGCCCGACGACCCGCCGGACGATCTCCCCCAGTTTCTCCTCGCCCTGCGCGATCGAATCGTGGACCCGATCGCCGTAGGTGGATTCGATGATCAGGGTGTCCACTGGCCCCGACGGCGGGTCGGGATCGCGAATGATCGGCAGCCCGGCTCGCCCGATGTCTCCCGAGAAGACCAGGCGATGTCCCGGGCCCTCCGTCAGCCGGATGTCCACCGAGGCGGAGCCCAGAATGTGGCCCGCGTCGGTGAACTCGAATCGCAGGTGACGCCGCAGATGCTGGACCCGCCGGTACGGGATGCCCACCATCAGCTCCTGCACCGCGACGGCATCGGCCAGGGAATAGAGCGGTTCGGATTCGGGGCCCTTCTTCCCGCGCCGCTCGAGGTACTCGGCGTCCCGCTCCTGAATCTGCGCCGAGTCCGGGAGCATGATCGCGCATAGGTCGCGGGTGGCGGGGGTGGCGTAGATCGGTCCGCGGAAGCCATGGCGGGTCAGCAATGGCAGCCGACCGCTGTGGTCGATATGGGCGTGACTTAGAACCACCGCGTCGAGCCGTCGCGCGTCGAACGGGAGCTGGCGGTTCTGCTCCGCCGCCTCTTTCCGCCGCCCCTGAAACAGACCGGCGTCGAGCGCGATCCGGGCTCCCGCGGCCTCCAGCAGATGGAGCGACCCGGTGACCTGACCGGCGGCACCCCAGAAGGTGAGTTGCATGGTCATCGCTCAGCGGGTTCCGAAGATCCGGTCGCCGGCATCGCCGAGGCCCGGGAGGATGTAGCCGTCGTCGTTGAGCTGCCGGTCCAGCGCGGCGGCAAAGATCATCACGTCGGGATGAGCGCGCTGCATGGCTTCGATGCCCTCCGGAGCGGCCACCAGGGAGAGAAAACGGATTCGCGATGCACCGGCATTCTTGAGGCTCCGGACCGCGGCGACCGCGGAGCCGCCGGTGGCCAGCATCGGGTCGAGCACCAGGAAGTCCCGGTCGGCTTCGGCGGAGGGGACCTTGAAGTAGTAGCTCACGGGCTTGAGGGTGGCGTGATCGCGGTAGAGACCGACATGACCGACCCGGGCGGACGGGATCAGCTGGGTGATCCCGTCCACCATGCCGAGCCCGGCCCGGAGGATCGGGACCAGGGTGAGCTTCTTCCCGGCCACCTTGTGGCCGGTGGTGCGCTCCAGCGGGGTCTCCACCTGCACCGCCTCCATCGCCAGATCCCGGGTCACTTCATAGGTCATCAGCATGGCGATCTCGCTGACCAGCTGCTTGAAGTCCTTGGTGGGGGTAGCTCGATCGCGGAGGATGGCCAGCTTGTGCCGGATCAGGGGGTGGTCGAGGACGGTGAGGTTCGGGTGATCGGCCATACCGACAATATAGGGGTCGCCGGTCGGTCCGACGCCAGCACCGGCTCGGATTGGCTGCCTGGGCAGCAGCCCCCCAAGAACCAAACGGCCACCCCGATCGAGGTGGCCGCTGGTGACAGTCGGAGAGCGTCGACGGCTCAGGCCCCTCCGGGCCCGCCGCTCCCGGCGCCAGCCGGTGGCCGCCGCATCCTTCCGTGCTGTCCCCGACCCTGGCCAGGTCCCCGGCCGGCGCCACCCATCCCGGCCCGCGGGCCGCGGCCGGCCTGAGGGCTCATCCGCCCTCCGTGCCCTCCGGCCTGACCCTGGTGCAACTGCTGCCGGGCTCGCTGCTCACGGAGCTGATTGAGCTGACCGCGCTGGGCGTCGGTGAGCACCCCGCCGACCCGATCCCCCCGCTCGGTGTTCCGAAGGCGAATCGCTTCGCGCTGGGCCCGCACTTCCTCGCGGAAGGCCTCCGGGGTGATCTCGCCGGCGCGGAACCTGGACCGGAGCTCCAGCTGAGCGTTCATGATGTCGCGGCGAGCCGCGACGTCTTCCTCGCGGAAGGCGCGCAGTTTGGCGACCTGATCGTCCGTGAGCTGGAGTCGCTCCCGGAGCCGCATGGCGGTTTCCGGGGTGGCGCCGGCCCGGGCCGGGGACCGGCCGCGTTGAGCGGCGAGCGGCGCGGTACCGAGTACGGCCAGCGCCAGCAATGCGAGGATGCGTGGTGACATGATCTTCCTCTGTGTTGTTGGCTTGCTCCACGACCGTCTCATGTGCCGTGGTCCTGGGAACCTGCCTGCGATCCGGTAGACGGGCGCCGGGGCAGGATGTTAGGCCGGGCGGAACTTTTCCTCCGGCCCCTCCGTTGGGTTAGGATCCGTTCACCATCCGTCCCTGTCCTGGAGTCTGCCATGTCACGCATGCTGCGCCGTTTGCCGGCCGTCCTGGCCCTGATGACCCTCCCCGTCGTACCCGCCGCCGCCCAGTCGGGGCTGATGGCGGACCTGCTGAAGGCCATCTCTGAAGTGGAGTCGAAACTGGTCGGCCTGGCCAAGGCGATGCCCGAGGCGAGCTACTCGTGGAGCCCCGCCGAAGGGGTCCGATCGGTTGGGGGTGTGTTTCAGCATGTAGCGGCCGACAACTATCTGCTTCCGGCGCTGCTGGGCGTGGAGCCGCCGGCTGCGACGATGATCAAGGCCTCCGACTACTCGACGGTCCAGAAGTATGAGACCCGGAAGGTGGATCGGGCGACGGTCATTGCCGACCTGGAGGCGTCCTTCGCCCACCTGAAGAAGGCGATGATGGACACGCCCGACGCCAGGCTCGGCGAGAAGGTCAAGTTCTTCGGGCAGGAACAGACGATCCGGCAGGTCTGGGTGCTGACGACGACCCACCTCCACGAGCACCTCGGGCAGTCGATCGCCTATGCCCGGAGCAACGGAGTGGTGCCGCCCTGGAGCCGGGGCGGCTGAGGTCGCGCAGGCTTCTCGCAGAGCCTTGCCGAGCTGCTGCCGGGCCGCTTTTCGGGCCGGCCTCAGTCCGCCGCCCCCCCCCATCACCGCCGAAGATCATCCCGTTGAGCAGCAGGCCCGGAGTGACCCGGAAGGCGAACCCACGAACAGCCGCGAATCCCCTTCGAGGGTCTCCTTGATCCCGGCAAAGGCCGAAGGGTCCTGGGTGACAGTCTGAAGGACCCAGGTCTTCGACACCTTTACCCAGGTGTACCGGAAGTAGCTCAGTTTCGCCGAAACCAGGCGTGCTGCCGGAGCCGATCGTGGATCATCCGGCTCACCTTGGCCTGGCCCGATGGGGCAGGGTGCACCCCGTCCGCCACGTAGTCCGCCCGGTCGTAACAGGTCCCGCTCCGGTTGGTGACCCCGTCGGTGCAGGCCGGTGCCCAGAGGTAGGGGCCCCAGCCATACCAGACCCCGTCCACGGCGGGATGGGCCGCGAGCCAGGTGTTGAGGGCATGGCCCTCCTCATAGCTCAACGGTTCCCCACGGCCCACGGTCCCGGCAAAGCCGCCGTAGCTCCGGGACGAGGTGTACACCGCGCGCACCGCCGGGAACTTGGCCTTCACTCTCGCCGAAAAGGCGGTCAGGTTGGCGACGAAGTTGTCGTAGTCGCTGCCGGGGGCGGGATAGCTGGGTAGCGCGGCCCCGCCCGAGCCCGTGGTGAACTGGTTGGCGGCCTTGTGATAGATCGCCAGGACCTGATCGAGTCGGATGCCGGCCTGTCCCAGCTTCTGCTGGATGCAGCTGGTCCACAGGTTGTTGTCGAATGCCGGGTCGATCCACCGCTCGATCGCGTTTCCGCCCACCGCGCAGTTGGCCACCCGGACGGCGGGGTTCACCGCGCTGGCGTATTCCCCGCTCAATCGAAGTATCCAGTCGGCGCACTCCTGGTTGGAATTGCTCATCCCGATGCAGACCACCCCGATGACTCCGTCGACCGGGGTGATGCTCGGTTCCCCGCTCGGGGTGAGCCGGAGCCAGAGTCCCTTGTAACTGCCGGGGGTCTGGGCACCGTCGTCGCCTCGGTCAATGGGGTACGGCTGGGTGACATCGAGGCCGGGAGGTGGGGCATCCAGGTCGGGATCGGTGATTCCGGAGTCGGCACAGCCCACGGCGAGGAATGCCGTCAGGCCGAGGACACGATGGAAGGGCACTCTACAGTTGTCTAACATCACGACACTCCACTGGCTTGGGGCTGTCTGGAAGGACGACGGAGGCCAGGTGGTGTTAACCCCGCTCAATCGCGCGGAGGAACCTCGCTTGGAGTCAGGGGTGAGCGGAGCGGCAGGCCCGCATCGAGCAGCATCCAGTATTCGACCTGTTCGGGGACCCGAGTCATCTCCAGGAAGGACTCGAAGGACTGGAGCAGCTGGGTGCTGAAATGGCCGGCCACCGATCTGGGCAGGGTGGATCCCCGTCCAAACCAGCTCCGGACCATGATGCTTCGGCTGGTGATCGGGAGGGTCCGGAGGTTGGCGACGAAGTCCGGAAAGGTGCCGTAGCGGAACAGGTAGGACTCCACATTCGACAGGTAGAGCGCGGAAACCGGGCGACAAGTTCGAAGGCGCGGTAGTCCTGGGCGGCTTTCAGGTAGGACCAGGAGCGATAGTCAATTCCGCGCTTTCGGAGGCTCATCACCCTGCTGGGCATTGGGGGGTCAGTGCGGAGTCGGTCGCCCCAAGGGTACTGGCAGGGCCCAGGCCGGTAAGTGGTGACCTTCTTGTGGGAGCCTGTTCGCTTCCCGTAGGTGGTGTCGGGGCCTATATTTACCCGCCTTCGGCCAGGTAGCTCAGTTGGTAGAGCAACGGACTGAAAATCCGTGTGTCGCCGGTTCGACTCCGGCCCTGGCCACTTGCTGACGATGGCTCCCATCCCAATCCAGCGGGGTTCCCAGCTCGCCGGTGATCCTCGCTGACGCTCGGATGTCCTCCGCCGCCTGCCGGCGGCTCCGGCAAATCAAACGGCAACTACTTCCATCTCGTACTGAGCGCCCCACCCAGCAAAGCGCGAAAGCGACATG
>CAYINH010000005.1:18167-24276 GCA_964364615.1 uncultured Gemmatimonadaceae bacterium | reverse complement strand
GCCGCCTCGGCGGATCAGGGGGTCGCGGCCCTGCGACCGGCGTCCTTCACGTACCGGGCCATCCAGTCCACCATCTCGCGCAGGGTATGGCCGACCGACTCCCGGGCCCGATAGCCGTGCGCCTCACCGGGGAGCCAGACCAGTCGGACCTTCCCGCCGTTCCCCTTGATGGCGGAGTACATCCGCTCCGACTGGATCGGGAAGGTGCCGGAGTTGTCATCGTCCTGTCCATGAACCATGAGCATCGGCTCGTTGATCTGGTTGGCATAGGTAAACGGCGACATGGTGCTGTAGATCTCCTGCGCCTGCCAGTAGGTCCGTTCCTCGGCCTGGAACCCGAACGGCGTCAGGGTCCGGTTATAGGCGCCGCTCCGGGCAATCCCGGCCTGGAACAGGTCCGAGTGGGCCAGCAGATTGGCGGTCATGAAGGCGCCATAGCTGTGGCCCCCGATCCCGACCCGGTTCCGGTCGGCCACGCCCATCTCCGCCACCTTGTCCACCGCCGCCTTGGCGCTGGACACCAGTTGCTTGACATAGGTGTCGTTGGGCTCGGCGCCATCCACCGCGACAATCGGCATCGTGGGGTTGTCGAGGACCCCATACCCCGCCAGCAGCAGGAAGAGGTGGGATGAACCGGACGGCCGGGTAAACCGGTATGGGGAACCGATGACCTGCGCCGCCGCATCGGCCGAGCGAAACTCCCGGGGGTAGGCCCAGAAGAAGAACGGGATCGGCCCCTGGCCCTTCTGGTAGCCCTTGGGGAGATAGACCGTGGCTGAGAGCTGGACGCCATCGGCTCGTGGGTAGGTGATCAACTCCTTGGTCACCCCGGCAAAATCCGGTGCCGGATCGGTGAACCGGGTGAGCTGGGTGCTCCGGTTCCGGCTCAGGTCGCGGAGGAAGTAGTTGGGCGGGTCATCCACCGATTCCCGGATGGTGATCACCACCTGGCGGGCGGGATCGACCAGCGCCACCGGCTCCTCATAGTACGGCGCCGCCGACCGCCAGAGGCGGACGGTGCGGCCGGTCGCCAGCTCATAGCGATCGAGGAAGGGCCGATCGCCCCCGTCGCTCGCCCCACTGCCCTCCAGGAAGGCGAAGCGACCGTCCGGGGTGGTCTGGAGCACCCGGGTACCACCGGGGGTCGTGGTGGTCAGGAACGAGCCCGGATCGGCGTAGCGATCCTCGGACGACAGTTCGAAAATGGCCTTGGGTGCCGCACCGGGCCGGATCATCCAGGTCCGCGTCTGGCTGGTCCGGTTCCATCGCTCCGAGACCAACCCCATTCCTCCCGGGCCCCACTGGGTTCCCGCGTGGCGGAGGGCAAGCCGGGCCAGCACCGTGGGCGGCCCGGCAAAGGGGGCGGCCAGCAGGCGCACCTCATCGCGGACCGCGACCTGCTGGCGCGGATCGCCTCCGTCCACCGCCTCCGCCCAGAGCAGGGTGGCCGGCGCGTCCGCCCGCCAGGTGACCCCGCGGGGACCGCTGGTCACCGCATCGAAGGAGGCCGGGACCTCCTCCTGCAGGCCCACGTCTGCTACTCGTGCCACGACACTCCCCTCCAGGTTCCATACATCGGTCGTGGTCGGGAATCGAAAGAGCGGCACCAGGTAGGAGTACGGCCGGTGGAGAGTCTGCACCAACAGGTGCTGACCATCCGGCGACGGCTCGGCGCGGGTATGGACCGCCGGCCGGCCCAGCGTGCTGCGGCTGCCATCGAGGTTGATCCGGACGATCTGACTGGTGAAGTAGTAGTCGAACAGCGCCTCGTCGGTCGGACTCTGCAGCAGATCCTGGTAGGTCCGGTTCGGGGCGGCTCTCCCCTCCGACTCCTGGGTGATCGGCCCGGTGGGGATCGTGGCGCGACGGGGCGGCTGGCCCCGGCCGGCTGCCACCGTCCGGCAAATCAGTCCGGTCCCGTCCGGCAGCCAGCGACAGGGAGCCCCAACCACCCCGTTCAACTCGGCCCCGGACAGGGCCCGCGCAGCACCAGTGGCGGTCTCGGCCACCCAGAGGGCGATCCCCTCATCGGTCGTGATGGTGAAGGCAAAGCGCTCACCGCCCGGGGCCCAGTCCACTGGACCCAGTCGAGCCCCGGCCGGAGCCTGTACCGCTCGTTCAACGTCCCCGTTGACGGCGCGCAACAGGTACCCCGTGAAGCTCGGCGCCCTGGAAGACCCGTTCGTCACCGGGTCGATCCGGACACCAGCCAGCCGGAGGTCGGGCGCCGCCACCTCGGAGATCGGCGGCAGTGAAGGTCGGGCGAGGAGCACCAGCCACTGGCGATCGGGGCTCAGATTGGCCACTGGAGTCAGGGGCTGATCGAGAATCCGGGCGATGGCATCCGGCGGATTGAGGTAGTGATCCTGCGCGGGCAGAGACGAGACGGCGAGGAGGGCAGCCAGGGATGTGACGAGGATCACACGATGGATGATCAAAGTTGCCTCACATGCGACAGATTGACACGGGGGAATTGACACAGGTGTCCGCTCCGAGGAGCGTTGCCGTAGCTTGCTCCCGCCGAGCGCAGGGGTCAAGGGCCAACAAAAACCCCCCGACCCGTGTGCGGATCGGAGGGCTCATTCGTCGCCAGCAGAACTACGCGCTGGCCAGATCAGAGGCCAGATCGTCTTCCTCGTCGACTTGTGCGTCGGTGGCTCCCATGAGTCGCGCCGCGAGCAGCGGCAGCGCCGCCGGAATGGCGAGGTCCGGATCGAGTTGCATCAACTGCTGGAGCAACTCGGTGGGCCCCCGCGAGGCGATCTTCTGAAGCAGAACTGGGTCGATCATGGTCCCCCCTTTGCCGATCACAGAACCCTCCGGTTAAGGGAGGATCGGCTTGACCTGAACGACTCAATAGCAAGAATGGTTCCACAAATCTGGTCCTGGGCCCGGGAGAGCCCTGGACCCGGGGACGGGCCTATATTGGGCCACACCCGCCACCCGCAGTCCCCGTCCAGGAGGGGGATCAATGCCCCAGGAGTCCAGAGAGCCCCGAGCCCCCGCCGGTCCGCGCCGGCTTGTGATCGCCGTCACAATCCTAGCCGTACTCGGCGTCGGGGGCTGCAAGTCATGGCGGGTCAGTGAGGTCACGCCGCAGCAGTTGATCCAGGGCCAGACTCCAAGCCAGGTCCGGGTGGCCACCACGACCGACTCGACCAAGCTGGTGCTCTTCCAGCCCACCATCATCGGGGACAGCCTGCGGGGGCTGCTAACGGAACTGGCCGTCAGGCCCCGAATGATTGCCCTGGCCCAGATCACCGAGATCGCCACCAGGCACTTCAATCCGGGGAAGACTCTTCTGACGGTGGCCGCCATCGCGGCGGGGGTGGTGGTCTATGACCTGCTTATGAGTCTGAACCAGACCAACCGCTAGCGTCCCTTGGCGGGGCCGGAAGATCCCGACTTGAGATCGGCCAGGATTGCATTTGGCGAGACCGGCCCGCCGAGAAACCCCGCCACGACCTCAGCGGTGGGCCGCTCGAGCCCGAACCGGTACAGCCGGTCCGACACCCAGGGGTACCATCCCGGATCGTCCACCCCCGGCCCCGCCGGACGGGCGGCCCTGAGCTGGTCCCGAAGCTGCGCCACCAGGATGGCCCCCAGGGCGTAGTTGAGCATGTACCCGGGCGATTCCACCAACTGTCCCCGCTGGGCCCACCAGGACCACTCCGGATGTGGCCGGATCCCGAGATACTTGGCGGTGACCTCGGCCCACACCCGATTCGGGGACTGCCCGGGGGCGCGGAACATCCTGATCTCGAAGAGCGCCCAGGCCAGGTCTAGCATCACCGAGCCGTACTGATCGCGCAGGGCCACCGCCCTGGACACAGAATCCCCCAGCCAGCGCTGCTGCCAGACCGGCTGGTAGAGATCCTGGGAGACCAGATCGGCCACCGCTTCGGTGAAGGTGTCGCTGTCCGGCCAGGTGTTGAAGGCCGGCCGGGTGCGGATTGCCCCGATGTGGATGGCATGCCCGGTCTCGTGCAGCAGCTCGCCCAGGCTGCCGATCCCGCCCACCCGGTAGGAGGCAAAGACCCATGGCTCCCCTGGGACCCACTGGCCACCGGCCAGCTTGGTCCGGGCTCCGAAGGTGGAATACGCCACCGGATACTTCCCGGCCCGGGGCTCGATGTCGTACTCCACCCCGATCAGGTCGGGATCGGCGCCCAGCGAGGCAAAGACGGCCCGGTTGATCGCCAGGAGAGAATCCAGCGGCACCAGCGGGCTCAGCCTCCGCGAGGCTTCGCCATTCTGGTAGTACCAGTCCCACGGCTCGACCAGCTCCTCTGGCTGCGAGCTCCGCCAGGCGGCGAGGATCCGCTCGAGCCAGACCTCCACTGAATCGGCAGAGACCCCGAGGGCGGCCGCGCGGCTCTCGTGCGGGTAGCCGGTGGTCCTCCACTGTTCGGCCCGGAGCTGAAGCACCAGTCGCCAGGGGCTGGTGGACCCGCCGTCGTCCGCGTTGACCGATCGCCAGACGGGGTCGAGCGCCAGAAAGAGCCGCCGGCGCCGGGCCGGGTCGTCAGTATCCCCGAGCAGTCCGAACACCGTCAGCCGATCAAGATGTTCGTCGCCCAGCCGGACGTCACTCGTCTGCAACCCGTAGCAGTGGATCATCCGGGCCACCAGCGGAGATTCGCCGTCGGGACCGCCCAGCAGATCGCCGGGCCGATACTGGCAGGATCCTGAGCCCTCGCTCGCGGATCCAATGGCAGGAGCGGGGGTTTCGGTGAGGTTGGTTTCCATCCCCAGGGCCATGGCCCGGAAGGCGCGGAGATCCTGGTCACCCAGCCTGGTGGTATCAATGGTGAGGAGCAGTTCACCGAGCCTGGAGCGGGCCACCCGGTACTGCTCGGTCAGCTCGGCGACGGAAACCCCCCGCCGACTGGTGTCCGCCCCGATGGCGTGGGTGACGTCCAGCTGGTCGGCGAAGAACCACGCCTCCTGATAGGCCGCTTCGACCTGGTCCAGCGGCTCCGGGGGGCGGCAGCCAACGCCGGACAGCAGCGCCGCCATGATCAGTCCGGTCGTCGGCCGCATCCTCATGTCATTCGACCGTCCAGGTGCTTCCCTTTTCGATCGCCGCCGCAAGACCTCCTGACCGACTGGCTCGTTCCGAGGCGATTTCGGCGTGGAGATCATCCTCGTAACTGGACACCGGGTCGTCGTACAGCACGCCGAGCACCACCGGGAAGCGCGGAGGGGCGAGACTGGCCAGCAGGGTGGCCAGGGCGCGATTGGTCTGATCGTGCAGCAGGATATCCGCCTCGGTCACCCCATCCTGCCCGATGACCACGCTCTTGAGCGCCAGCTTGCCGGGGACCAGTTGAAGTCCCCGCTGGCGATCCTTCCCGAAGCGCAGGGGCTGGCCGTGCTCGACGTGCAGCTGGGTATCCGCCGCGGTCTCCCGGGCGGTGAAGTTGACGAAGACGTCGTCGTTGAAGACCAGGCAGTTCTGGAAGATCTCGATGAAGGCCGCCCCGTGATGGGCCCGCGCCCGCTTGAGCGTGTTGACCAGCGAGGCCTGGGCGGTATCGATCGCCCGGCCGACGAAGTGCGCCCCGGCACCGAGGGCAAAGACCGACGGATTGAGCGGCTGATCAATCGACCCGCCGGGCGTCGACGGGGTACGGGTTCCTCGCCGGGAGGTCGGCGAGGCCTGCCCCTTGGTGAGCCCGTAGATCTCGTTGTTGAACAGCAGGATCTGGAGGTTCACGTTCCGGCGGAGCACGTGGAGCATGTGATTCCCGCCGATCGAGAGTCCGTCGCCATCCCCGGTCACCATCCAGACATCGAGCTCCGGGTTGGCGAGCTTGACCCCGGTGGCGATGGCCGGCGCCCGACCATGGATGGTGTGAAACCCGTAGGTCGCCATGTAATACGGGAAGCGGGAGGAACAGCCGATCCCCGAGACGAACACGGTCTTTTCCCGCGGGGCGCCGAGTTCGGCCAGGGTCTTCTGGACCGCCTTGAGGATGGCATAGTCCCCGCAGCCGGGGCACCAGCGGACCTCCTGGTCGGTGGCGTAGTCCTTGGCGGCGGGCACCGCTGGGCGGGTGGCGGTCATGAGGGCACCCCAAGCGCGCGATGGATGGCGTCCCGGATC
>CAYINH010000005.1:0-18157 GCA_964364615.1 uncultured Gemmatimonadaceae bacterium | reverse complement strand
GAGACCTTGAATGGCTTGCCGGTGACCTTGGAGAACGGTTCCGCGGGTACCAGGAAGGTGCTTCGCAGGATGGTCACGAGCTGTCCGGTGTTCTTTTCCGGCACCACGATGCGTTCAAACTTGCGGAGCAGATCGCCCAGGTTGGTCGGGAACGGATGGATGTAGCGGATGTGGATGTGGGAGACGTCCAGCCCATCCTCCCGGCAGAGTGTCACTGCCCGCCGGATCGGCCCATAGCTGGATCCCCACCCCACCACGGCGAGGCGGCCACCCTCGGTACCCAGGGTGACCTGCTGGGCCGGGATCGACTTGGCGATCCCGGCGACCTTGGCCATCCGGACCTGGGTCATCCGGGCGTGGTTCTCGGGATCGTACGAAATGTGGCCGGAGTCGTAGTTCCGCTCGAGACCGCCGATCCGGTGCTCCAGCCCGGGCGTCCCCGGAACCGGCCAGACCCGGGCCAGGCTCTCGGGATCCCGAAGGAACGGGTGGAATCCCTCCGGGGACTCGTGGTGGCGGACCGGGAACTCCGGGAGGGCCTTGAGGTCCGGCAGCCGCCATGGCTCCGCCGCATTAGCGAGGTAGCCGTCGGAGAGCAGGATGACGGGGGTCATGTACTGGGTGGCGATCCGGACCGCCTCCATCGCGACTTCGAAGCAGTCCGCCGGCGTGCTGCTCGCAATCACGGCCACCGGTGAATCCCCATTCCGCCCGTAGACCGCCTGAAAGAGGTCCGACTGCTCAGCCTTGGTGGGCATCCCGGTGGAGGGACCCGCGCGCTGAGAATTGATGACAATCAGCGGCAGCTCGGTGGCAATCGCCAGGCCGATCGCCTCGGTCTTGAGCGCCACACCGGGGCCGGAA
Organism: uncultured Gemmatimonadaceae bacterium; assembly: GCA_964364615.1. Classification (GTDB taxonomy): domain Bacteria; phylum Gemmatimonadota; class Gemmatimonadetes; order Gemmatimonadales; family GWC2-71-9; genus SZUA-320. Next base: position 17,293 of record CAYINH010000005.1, on the reverse strand, counting down.
CTGGAGGTCACCCCGAGGGCACCCGCCCAGGAGGCCCCGATCGCCGAACAGATGGCGGCAATCTCGTCCTCAGCCTGGAAGGTCACCACTCCGAGGTGCCGGAGCGTGGCCATGGTGTGCAGCAGGGAAGAGGCCGGTGTAATCGGATACGACCCGAAGAAGAGTTGCTTGAGCCCCGCCGCCTGGAGACCGGCCACCAGTCCGTAGGCCAGGGCCTCGGCGCCATCGATGGTGCGGTACACCCCGGGCGGCAGGTCCGCCCGGTTGACGGTGTAGCCGGTGACGTCGGAGGGAAGCTCGGCGGTTTCCCCATAGGCGTGCCCCGCGTTGAGGGCCGCCACGTTGGCCTCCGCCACCTTGGGCATCTTGGCAAACTTGTGGCTCAGCCAATTGACCGTCGCCTGACGGTGCCGGCCAAACATCCAGAGGATGAGGCCGAGCGCCCACATGTTGCGGGACCGGGCAGATTCCTTGGCCCCCAGCCCGAACGGCTCGACCGCCTGGGAGGTCAGCGAGGTGATGTCGAGCGGAAGGGTCTGGTAGGGGTTGAGCAGGCCGGACTGCCGGGGATCGGTGGAGAACCCGGCCTTTTCGATGTTCCGGGCGGTGAAGGAGCCGGTGTCGAGCACCACCAATCCACCCACTCGGAGGTCGGCGAGATTGACCTGCAGGGCCGCCGGATTCATGGCGACCAGCACGTCGAGTTCATCCCCGGCGGTCAGAATGTCCCGGCTGCCAAAGTGAATCTGGAAGGACGAGACGCCAAAGGTTGTCCCGGTCGGGGCACGGATCTCGGCGGGGTAGTCCGGAAAGGTCGAGAGGTCGCTGCCGGAGAGCGCGGTCTCGGCGGTGAACCGGGTACCGGTCAGCTGCATCCCGTCACCGGAGTCCCCGGAGAACCGGATGACGACGCCTTCGCGGACCGGGCGGGGGGCAACCTCGCCTGGTTCGACCGCCTGTATCATGGAGTGCCTCCGGAGGAAGTCCCCTTTGCTACCTTCCCAATAATAACCATCGCCCCCGGGGGGGCCGTGGTCAGGGGGGGCGGACCCCCACCGGGGTGGTCTTGAAGACGCTGGTCCCGTCACCCAGTTCCCCTTCCAGACTCCGGCCCCAGCAGAGGGCTGAGCCTGCGGTGGACCGGGCACAGGTGTGTTGGCCGCCGGCGGAAATGATGGTGTAGTTCAAGCCCCCCGACACCGGGACCGGCGCGTTGCGTTGGATGGTCGTGCCATCGCCCAGCCGACCGGAGCCGTTGAGGCCCCAGCAATGGGCCGCCCCGTCGGTGGCCACCGCGCAGGTGTGCGAGGTACCGGAGGAAATGGCCATGAGGGTCAGCCCCCCGGTGACCGTGGTCGGAACCAGTAGGGATGCGACCGCCGTCCCGGTCCCGCCTTGCCCGGAACTGCTCAAACCCCAGCACCACGCCGCCGCCGCCGTGTCGATGGCACAGGTGTGGCTTCCGCCGGCGGAGACGGCGGACCAGGCCCCCGTCACCGCGGTCGGCGTCAGCTTGTCAGCCGTGGTGCCGTCCCCGAGCCGCCCGCTGCCGTTGATCCCCCAGCAGAGGACCGTGCCGTCGGTTCGAAGGCCACAGGAATGGGCAGCCCCAGCCGATACCGCGGTGTAGACGTCGGCCCCGCTGCTCAGCAGCGGAGTGGCAGAACTCAGGGTCCCGCCATACCCGAGTCGGCCGTTGCCTCCGGCCCCCCAGCAATAGACGGCACCATCGGTTCGAACGCCGCAGGTATGTGCGCCCCCGGCCGAGAGCTGCGCAAAGGTGTGGCCGCCGATCACGGCCACCGGCACGAAAGACGTGGTGAAGGTGCCGTCGCCGAGCTGGCCGGAGGTGTTGAGGCCCCAGCACCAGGCGGCGCCCGCGGCGTTCAGGCCGCAGCTGTGCGAGGTCCCGGCGGTAATCTGGGTGAGCACCAGGCCACCGGAGACGATCACCGGCACCGAGTCCGCCGCGGTCGTCCCGTTGCCCAGATTCCCCGTCGTATTGTCACCCCAGCAGCGCGAGTCAGCGGTGGCCACGGCGCAGGAGTGGAATGCGGCGGCCGCAATGCTGGTGACCGACAGGTCCTTCCCGGTGGCGCTGAAGGTCACGCCCGGGACCCCCGTCCGGGAAGCGGTCACCGTGTTGTCACCCGGGGTGAGTCCGAGCCGCCAGCTGCCGAGCCGAGCCACGCCGCTGGCGTCGGAGACCGGCGAAGCGGTCGTGAGGGAGCCGCCACCCGTGGCCACAGCGAAGGTCACGGCCAAGCCGGCCACCGAGTTCCCGAAGGCGTCGGTGATCTTGACCCCGGGCGAGACGGCCACCGTGGTGCCGATGGTGGCACTCTGCCCATCTCCTTCAACAACGGTCAGGGTCGCCGCCGGTCCTACCACCCCGGTGGCGCTGAAGTTGAGCGCAGGGGCCACGCCGGCGACGGTGGCAGAGAGGGTATTGAGACCCACCACCGTGCCGAGGGTCCATCCGCCAACCGCGGCGATTCCATCGGTCCCCGTCGTCCGGACCGGACCGGTCAGGGTGCCGCCCCCGGCGGTCACCGCGAAGGTCACCGAGATCCCGGCCACGGGGTTGCCAGAGGCATCCGCGACGCGCACGGTGGGAGGGGCGGCCACCTGGGTTCCGGCCGGGACGGTCTGGTTGTTCCCGGAGGCGATGGCGGCGGTGGCGGCCGGTCCCGCACTCAGCGTGATGGTGCCGGACGCGACGGAGGCCAGACCCTGTGAGGTGAAGAGCAGACTCCTGGCTCCAGCGCTCCCGGCAAATGCCAAGTCGGTGAAGGCCGCCTTGCCGCTGGCATCGGTCCGGAGCGAGGTGGTGCCCAGCACCGTCCCGCCTCCACTGCCGATCGACACCACCACCAGGAGGCCTCGGGCGGCCACGGCGGTGCCGGAGGCATCCTGCACCTGGATCTGGGGCTGGGGATCGAGCACGATGCCCACCGACCCCGTCGCCCCGGGGGCGATCACCAGGGCGAGTCGGGCCGGGACGGCGGGGTCGGGTCCGCTCGTGGAAGAGCAGCCCGCGCCGCCGGTCAGGGCCAGGGCGGCGGCCCATAGGGCCAAGTATCTGGGGGGCATGAAGTTGCGCATCAGGTGTCTGGTGGCTGGAAACTAAGCAAGTTCCACGCCTCCGGACAGGTCACCCGAGGGTCGGGAGGAAGCTGGGGCGGCAGGAATCGAACCTGCAACCTTCCGGTTAACAGCCGGGCGCTCTGCCAGTTGAGCTACACCCCATAGAAAACGCCCACCGGTTGGCTCCGGTGGGCGGTCGCAAAATGGTGCTGCGGACGCGCTTTCAGCCGGAGGTCCCGGGGGGGCCCCGATTGGGATTGTGGTTGGGATTATTCGAGGACATCATGGCAGCATCCGCTGAACAGGTCATCCCAGCATAACGCGGCCGGGCAGCGGGCGTCAACCAGAGAGGGGGAACGATGGCGAAGACCGGTGAGGTTCCGGCGCAAGCGGCTGGCCTGAATCAGAGCCAGCCCTTGCGCCGGAAGAACCGGAGCATCACCGCGGTGATGACGGCCATGACCCCCAGCACGATGAAATACCCCTGGCGGAAGCGGAGTTCCGGCATGAAATCGAAGTTCATCCCGTAGATCCCGACCAGGAACGTGAGGGGGATAAAAATCGCGGTGTAGATCGTGAGCAGCTTCATGATCTCATTGAGCTTCATCCCCACCGCCGCGCGATAGGTTACCAACTGATCACTCAGCATGTCGCGGTAGGTATCGATCGCCTCTGAAGCGCGAGTGGCAAGTCCTTCGAGGTCCCGGAGGAACGGTAGCGTCGCATCATGGACCAGGTCGGAATCGGCCTTGGCCAGTTGGAGAATCGCTTCCTGGCTGGGCCGGATGGCCTTCCGCAGGTAGTTCATTTCCCGCTTGTAGTTTCGGATCTGCTCCAGAACGCCATCCCCGGCCTCTTCCAGGATCTCATCCACCTCCTCGACCCGCTCTCCCAGTCGCTCGACCACCAGGATGTAGTTGTCCACCACGGCGTCGAGCAGGGCGTACATCAGATAGTCCACCCCGGCCCCCCGGCCCCGCCCCTGGCTCTTCCGAAGCCGCTCGCGGACCGGATCGAAGACGTCCCCTTTCCGCTCCTGGAACGTGAGCAGGAAGTTGGACCCGAGCACCAGCCCGATCTGTTCGCTGATGATGGCATCGCCGGCCTTGTTGAACCGGAGCATCTTCACCAGCAGAAAGAGCCAGTCCCCCATGTCCACGAAATTCGGGCGCTGGTCGGTGTCGATCACATCCTGCAGGATGAGCGGGTGGATCTGAAAGAGCCGGCCCGCCTGGCGAATCAGTTCAACGTCGTGCAGGCCATAGATATTGATCCAGGTGCGGAAGGTCGCTTCCGGCGGCGGCATCGCGTCGGCGAGATCGGCGACCGAACGCTCGGTCAGCCGCTCACCATCGTACTCCACGACCTGGATGGAGGCGGTCTCCAACGGGGCTTCCCCGATGAAGGTCAGGCCGGCCAGGGAACGTCCGCGTCGGGCGCCATGCCGTCTGATGAAACGGGCCATAGGATGTCGGGTCTCCGGGAGAGGCCCGTCGAGCATCATCTGAAAGGCCCGCCGGGTCAAGGCCCGGCGGAATGTCAGTTACTGGAACTGAGCCGGATGGCCGCCTGCCCGTGGTCGAGATAGCTGGACCGGGCCAGGAAGGTCCGATCCGGATACCAGGCGAACACCACCACCCCGCCCTCGATCAGTCGGACCAGCTGGCGGGCCGACTCCATGGGGACCGCGGGGCAGCCTTCGGTGCGCCCCTGACGTCCGGCCCGGGCTCGCGCTTCGGTCACATTCGGGGTGCCGTGGATCACGATCCCCCGCCGGAGGGCGTTGTCGTTGACCCCCGGTTCGATGCCCCGGAGCCGGAGGGACAGGCCGCGCACACCGAGGTAGCTGTTGGCGGTGATGAAGGTACCGAGACTCGACTGGTAACTGCCGACGGCATTGGAGAATGAGGTGGCCCAGGTCCCACCGGTGCGGGCGGCGTGGGCGACATGTTCGTGCATCAGCAGGTCGCCCGTCGCCAGGTCGATCACCCAGAGCCGCCGTTGAGTGGCGGGCCTTGAGTAGTCGATGATCGCCATCAGGGAGCGATCGGTCAGACCCGCTTCCCGAGCCTGTTCATGGGCGGCGAGCCCGTGGACCCAGGCCTCATGCGACATGCCTTCCGGGGGCCGATCGAGACTCACCGGCCACGGCCCATAGGCCAGGTCGACGGGTGCACAGGCGGCCAGCGAAAGCAGGATCAGGGCGAACGACGTGAATCGGGACACCGTACCCCCAGGGGCAAGGGACATGCCCCGGCGGCCACCACCCCGCGCTCCCGGGCCGAAGCAGCCCGTCCCCCAACGACTTGCGGGGCCGTTGCGTACAAGGGAGGACCGGTCGGAGGGAGGGATCTCCAGGCCGGTACCATGGCAAAGCGCACCATCGACACCGGTTCCTTGTCCCCGGGCCCGCCGGGGGACAAGTTGAGGCTGCTCCACTGCTCTCCCTTCTCACCCTGAGGTAGGACACGCCATGATCACCAGCCGTCACCTCGCGTGGACCGCTCTGCTGGGCCTCGGCCTGGCCTGCGGCAAGCAGAGCCCGACCCCGGCCCCTGCCCCACAGCAGGCCCGACCGAGCCCTGAAACCGTCCCGGCCGGTGGCCCCGCCGATGAGGCCGCAGCTCGCCCGACCGGCCAGGGTCCGGGAGGCGCTCCGGGTGGCCAGGCCGCCGAGGCCCAGCCGCGCCCCTACAACCGGGTCATCACCCCGGCCGCCAAGACCCGGGCCGGGCTGTTCAAGACCCACATGGTCGGCACCCGGCTCTATTTCGAAATCCCGACGGCCAGGCTGGGCGAGGAACTCCTGCTGGTGATCCGGGGCGCCAAGGTCCCGGTCAACGTGGGATATGGCGGGCAGCAGGTGGGACCGACCCGGGTCGTGCGGTGGGACCGGATGGGGAACCGGGTGATCCTGAAAGAGGTCTCGTTCGAGACGGTGGCCGATTCGATGAACCCGATCTATCAGGCCGTCAAGAACTCCAACAACGAAATCGTGCTCGGCGCCTTCAACGTCGAGACCTGGGGACCGGACAGCGCGGCGGTGATCGAGGTGAGCCGGCTGTATACCGCACCGCCACCGGAACTGGGCCCGGGAGCCCGAGTGCGGGGCCAGCCCGATGCCAACCGGTCGTTTGTGGAGCGGGTGCTGTCCTTCCCAACCAACGTGGAGGTGGAGGCCACCCTGACCTATCCACCCCCGCCGCAGACCGGTCCGGCCCCGGCGGGCAACCCGTTTGCGCCCACCGCCACCGGAACCGCGTCGATCCTGATGCACTGGAGCATGATCCAGTTGCCGGCCGAGCCGATGATGCCCCGGCTGGCCGACAAGCGGATCGGGTTTTTCTCGCTGCAGCAGATCGACTACGGCCGGCCGGAACAGCGGAGCGAGACCCGTCGCTACATCGTCCGCTGGCGGCTGGAGAAGAAGGATCCCAGCGCGGCCATGTCGGAGCCGATCAAACCGATCACCTATTATGTCGACCCGGCCACTCCGGACTGGCTCAAGCCGTACGTCCGGCAAGGCATCGAGGACTGGCAGCCGGCGTTTGAAGCGGCCGGCTTCCGGCGGGCCATCGTGGCCGCCGATGCCCCGAGCAAGGCACAGGACCCCGACTGGTCCCCCGAAGATGCCCGGTACTCCGTGGTGCGCTGGCTCGCCTCCACCATCGAGAACGCCACCGGCCCCAATGTGCATGATCCGCGGACCGGGGAGATTCTCGAGTCTGACATCTACATGTACCACAACATCATGAACCTGCAGCGGTCGTGGTACTTCACCCAGGTCGGCCATCTCGACCCCCGGGCCCGGCAGTGGCCGTTCCCCGATGAGCTGATGGGAAGGCTGGTCCGTTTCGTGGTGGCCCACGAGGTCGGGCACACGCTGGGCTTCCAGCACGACCAGAAGGGCAGTTCGACCTATCCGGTGGACTCGGTCCGGAGCAAGACCTGGGTGGCCAGGATGGGGCATTCCCCGTCGATCATGGACTACAGCCGGTTCAACTACACGGCCCAACCGGAAGACGGGATCCCGGTAGCCAACCTGATTCCCGGCATCGGGCCGTGGGACAAGTACGTCACCCGCTGGGGCTACACCCCGATCCCGGAGGCCAGGACTCCCGATGCGGAGCAGGCGACGCTCGACCGCTGGGCCCGGGAGCAGGACGCGACGCCCTGGTACCGGTTCAACATGTCGGACAGCCGAGGCTCCGATCCCGGGGACCAGAGCGAGGCGGTGGGCGATGCCGATCCGGTCAAGGCGACCGGCTGGGGACTCAAGAGCATCAGGCAGATCATCCCCCTGCTGATCCCGGCCACCGTCCAGGAGGGCCACGACTACGCCGATCTGGACCAGATGTATGGCCGGCTGATCCAGCAATGGACCCGGGAGATGAACCACGTGGCAATCATGGTCGGCGGGGCCGATGCCCAGGAGAAGTACGCCGGTCAGGCAGGACCCCGGTATACCCCGTGGTCCAAGGCCCGCCAGAAGGAGGCGGTGGCCTTCCTGAACGCCAATGCCCTCGCCACGCCGAGCTACTTCCTGGACACCGGGATCCTGCGCCTGATCGAGGTTGAGGGGGCGCTCCGCCGGATCAATCAGGCCCAGAGCAGCGTGCTCAGCACCCTGTTCAACGACCGGAGGCTGGAGCGGCTGGTCGAGTTCGAGACGCTGGCGGCTTCTCCGCGCGAGGCGTATGGACTGTCGGAGATGCTGGCCGATGTCCGGAGCGGCGTCTGGGGAGAACTCGGCGGGAGCGGGGCGATCCCGGCACCGCGCCGGGAACTGCAGCGCAGCTACCTGGCGCTGGTGAAGAACAAGATCAACCCGCCGGCCAGCACCGCCCCGGCGGGAGTCCCGCCGCAGTTCGCGGCCAACTTTGCCCCGGCGCGGGCCACCAGCGACATCAAGGCGGCCTTCCGGGCAGACCTCCGGACCCTCGATGCCTCAGCGGCCTCGGCGATCGGTCGGACCAATGACCGGATGACCAGGGCCCATCTGCAGGATGTGCGGGACCAGATCAAGGAGATCCTCGAACCGGGCAAGTAGTCGATTCAGGCAAGGAGGAAACGCAGCGGGCCCGGTCGGTGACCGGGCCCGCTGCACGTTCCGGTGGGCGACGGTCAGGCGGGAGGTCCGATTTCTTCGAACCGGGCGGTGAAGTGCCGAAGCACCGGCGGTACCTCCGTCATCCGGAGCCCGGGGAGCTCGGCCCGCCGTGAGTGGAGTTCGACGACCACCTCGGCCACGTAATCGATGTGGCTCTGGGTGTAGACCCGGCGCGGGATCGCCAGCCGGACCAGCTCCATCGGCGGCGGAGGGCGGCCGGGTCCTCCGAACATCACGCTCCCGATTTCCACGGCCCGGACCCCACCCACGCGGTACAGCCCGCAGACCACCGCTTGCCCGGGAAACTGCTCGGCCGGGATGTGGGGGCAGAACGCCTTCGCGTCCAGGTAGATGGCATGCCCCCCGGGCGGTTCGACGATGGCGATGCCGGCCGCCAGCAGCCGTTCGCCCAGGTACTCGACACTCCGGATCCGGTAGGCCAGGTAGTCCTCGTCCAGCACCTCGGCAAAGCCCTGGGCCATGGCCTCCAGATCGCGCCCCGCCAAGCCACCGTAGGTGACGTACCCCTCGGTGAGGATGAGCAGCGCACTGGCCCGGCGGAAGAGCGCTTCAGCCCGGAGCAGCAGCACCCCACCGATGTTGACCAGCCCGTCCTTCTTGGCGGAAATGGTCGCCCCATCCGCCAGGTCGAACATCTCCCGGACAATGGAGGCCACCGGGCGTCCCACCTGCCCCTCCTCCCGCTGGTGGATGAACCAGGCGTTCTCGGCAAAGCGGCAGGCGTCGAGAAAGAGAGGGATCCCGTGCCGGTCGCACACCGCCCGCACCGCGCGAAGGTTGGCCAGGCTGACCGGCTGTCCGCCGCCGCTGTTGTTGGTGACGGTGACCAGGACCAGGGGAATCCGCTCGGGGCCCACCCGGGCGATCAGTTCTTCCAGCGCCGCCAGGTCCATGTTCCCCTTGAACGGGTGGCGGTTCGAGGGGTCGCGGCCCTCTGCGGTCAAGAGATCCACCGCCTCGGCCCCGCTGTGCTCCACATTGGCCCGGGTGGTGTCGAAATGGGTGTTGTTGGGGACCACTTTGCCAGGGCCCCCGACCAGTTCGAACAGGAGCCGCTCGCTGGCCCGCCCCTGGTGGGTCGGAAGGATGTGGTCAAATCCGGTGATCGCCCGGAGCCGCTCCTCGAAGTGGAAGAACGAGGTGGCGCCGGCGTAGGATTCATCGGCCCGCATCATCCCCGCCCACTGCTCGCTGCTCATCGCCCCGGTTCCCGAGTCGGTCAGCAGATCGATCAGAACCCGGTCCGCTCGAATCAGAAACGGGTTGAATCCCGCGGCGAGCAGCACCGCCTCGCGCTGCTCGGGGGTCGTCATCCGGATCGGCTCGACGGTCTTGATCCGGAACGGCTCGATGATGGTCTTCACAAGGGGGGCGCTTTACCCTTTGCCATCAGGTAATCGAGCACCTCGTCGGCCGAGTAGCTGGTCCGGTCCCCCGCGAACTCGGCGATCCGCATCAGATCGTCGCCACTGGTCACGATGGGCAGTTCGACCGCCTCCTCCCGCAGCTGACCGTGCCCGATGACGGCCAGCAGGCTATTGCAGAGACAGCGGCGCCCGACGGTATCCTCCAGGGCTCCACCCTTCTCCACGAAGGTCTCCACCGGCTCGCTGGCGCATCGGTAGCCGATCCCGCCGTCCGGCTTTTGATAGGCGATTCGGAGATAGCCCAGATCACAGATCCGCTCTCGGGGTTTGACCAACTCCGGCGCTGCGGGCCATTCCACCACCTTGAACGGGTAGCCGGTGGGCGAGGCCCGCGGGTCGGTACGCACCCGGGCCTCACCGCGAAGGGCTGCCGAAAGGACAGAATGCTTGATGGTGTGGTCCAGCCCCGACTCCTCGGAGTAGGCAAAGAGGGTCCCCACCTGGATCCCGGCGGCCCCTTCGGCCAATGCCGTGACCAGTCCCTGAGGCGATCCGGTGCCACCCGCGAGCCAGAATGGGAGCCCCAGCGGCCTGACCTGTTCCAGGTCCACCACATCCCGGGGGCCATAGACCGGCTCACCCTGGTCGCTGAGTTCGGGCCGACCCCGCGGAGGGGCGTTGTGTCCCCCGGCGACCGGGGCCTCGAAGATGAACCCGTCGACTCGGCCTGTCGCCTTCCGGGCGAGCACCGTGGCCAGCGAATGGCTGGCCACGATGGCCAGGAACCTGGGACGCTCCAGCGCCGGAGGTGGTCCGTCCCAGCAGTCCGCCGGATTGAACTCGAGCCAGGCGGCCTCGGTCGAGGGCAGCCCTTCGACCTCGAGCCGGAGGCGGGCTGGCTGGTGCACCGCGAGCTGGTCGAGCACCCCGGGGATCTCTCTCGGAATCCCCGCACCCATCAGCACCCAGCCAACTCCGGCCAGCATCGCCCCGTACAGGGTCGGGATGGTGGGGAGCTGGATCTTGGTCAGCAGGTTGATGCCGATCAGTCCCTGGTGGCCCTCCCGGGCCAGCCAGACTTCCACGAATGACGCGATCATCAGCAGTTCCTGCGAGGCACGCTTCATTCGCTGCTGGAGCAGAGGGATCAGCCGATATTGGGTGCCCGGCGGGCGTCCTTCCGGCAGGAAGTACCTGCTCAGAACCTCCTCCGCCACCCGCGGGATGGGAAACGCGGCCATGGCCCGTCGGAGGTGTCCGCCCGGGTCGCCGTCCTGGAGCCGGCGCACCAGCACCGTGTCGATCCCGGTCCCCGAGACCACCCCGAGCTGTCCTCGCAGGGAGACGGCTCTCGCCAGCTGCCAACTCGAGACGGCGGCACCCATCCCACCCTGGATGATGCGGGGAAGCTCGGTGGATTCCGACATGGCGGCGCGATCCTGGGGCGGGTTCACGGCGAGGCCGGCCGGTCGGCGACCAAGGCGATCCATCGGCCGTCTGGACTCACCGCCAGTCGGGTGATGGAGGTGAACCCCAGGGCCGCGAAGTCCTGCCGGGAGTCCCACCTCGCCTTGCCCCGGTTCCACTCATACAGGACGGTCCCGGACGCCATGAGCAGTGAACCCGGAGCCCGCCATGCGAAGTCCTCCCGGCCAGGCAGAGTCGGGGCCACCTCCGCCATGCTGCGGGTGGCAAGATCGAGGTTGCGGATGACCCACCGGGTCGAGTCGGACTGGTCCACGAAACTCACGGCCCGAACCCCGGGGACCTTCTTCAGGGATCGGCCAATCCGGCCGGTGACAATCTCGGCCGTGCCTTTCCGAACGTCCGCCACTTGGAGGGTGGACGGGTTCCCCAGCACGTAGAGCACCACAGTCGTGCTATCGGCCCAGGCGTGGTACCCCACCGGCTTGGTGTCGGCCAGCAGCGGAACTGCCGTCTGTCCGTTCATCGAGAAGGCCCACAGTCGTTGGCTGCTGTCTGCCTCCACCCGCACCACCGAGAAGGCAAGCCCGTCCGGCATCACCTGCGGGGAGTACTCACTCTCGGCGGTGGCGGTGAGGGGCACGGTGACACGCTGGGCCAGATCGGAGCGGTAGATCTCGGTCTGACCATTGCGTTCCGAGCTATAGAGCACCCACCGACCGTCGGGAGAAAACGACGGCTGGTTATCGTACCCTGGCCGGTCCGTCAGGTTGCGGGCATCGCTGGCTTTCCCGCCCCAGCGAATCAGCCAGATATCGGTGGAGGGCGGAGCCTGCTGAGCCGAGAGGCCAATCGGGGCTCCCAACGCGAGGATCAGCGACCAGGTCAGGCGACTTGGCATCGCTACTCTGATCTGGGCGGATGCGGAGGGGGCAAGAGCCACTAGCCCGCGGGCCAAGGCAAGGGTGGGGCGAATCATCTGGCAAAAATAACCCACCGGCCCATTCAGGCGCGAATCTCCCCTTGCGGGTTGCCAGGCCACCCGGGAACATCACCATTGCCGGCCGATCCGGTCCCCCCTAGTCTCCATCCGCCCTTCCTTCCCGGAGACACCCTCGTGCTGACTCTGAAGACCGCCCTGCTCGGTGCGCTCGCCGTGGTAACCATCTGGTTCGTCGTCTCATGGGCCCGGTGGTTGCGGGCCCGGCGCGGGGCCGGGACGCCGGATGCTCCCGCCCGCCCCACACCGTGGGAAACCGGGGTCGGATTCGTCACCAACTTCTTCGATACCCTCGGCATCGGGTCGTACGCCCCAACCACCGCGATCTTCAAGCTCCGCGGGATGGTCCCGGACGAGCGGATTCCCGGAACCCTGACCGTGGGGCACGCGCTCCCCACCATGGTGCAGGCCCTCATCTACATCTCGATAGTCGAGGTCGACCCAGTGACCCTGGTCCTCCTCATCGCGCTGGCGATCCTGGGCGCCAGGCTGGGCGCCGGGTTCGTGGCCCGGTGGCCGAGACGGAAGGTCCAGTTCGGCATGGGGTTCGCGCTCCTCGCCGCCGCCGCGCTCTTCGTGATGAAGAACCTCGACGAGATGCAGGGGTCACCGATCTTTCCCGGCGGGGAAGCCCTGGGCCTGGATGGGGGGCTGCTGGTGGTCGCGGTGGCCGGGAACTTCCTGCTCGGGGCCCTGATGACGATCGGGGTGGGGCTCTATGCCCCGTGCCTGATCATGATCAGCCTGCTGGGGATGGACCCGCGCGCCGCCTTCCCGATCATGATGGGATCCTGCGCCTTCCTGATGCCGGTGGCCGGCACCAAGTTCGCCCGGGCCGGCAGTTACCAGGCGTCCTCGGCCCTGGGTCTGACCCTGGGTGGGATCCCGGCGGTGCTGCTGGCCGCCTTCATCGTCAAGTCCCTCCCACTCACCGCGCTCCGCTGGCTGGTGGTGGTGGTGGTCCTCTATTCATCGCTGATGATGATCCGGTCGGGGGTCCGGGAAGGGCGGACCCGCGCGGCCTGATCACGCCGGGCCAGACGGTGTTGCCCCTTGGGGCGATGACAGTAGTTTCGAGGCACCAACTCACTTCGATGGAGGACCCATGACGGCCAAAGCCGAATCGGCCCTGCAGGCCAAGACGATCATGCCGGGCCTGACGGTCAATGACCTGCAGAAGAGCATCGCCTTTTACGAAGGGCTCGGCTTTGCCGTGGGCGAACGCTGGGAAAATGAGGGCGTCCTGCGGGGCGTGATGCTGAACGCCGGAACCGTCGGGCTCGGGCTGAGCCAGGACGACGGCAAGAAGGGTCGGGACCGGGTCAAGGGACAGGGTCTCCGGCTCTGGCTCGGCACCGAACAGGATATTGACGCCCTCGCCACGGCCGCCAAGGCCCACGGGATTGCCCTGGAGAAGGAGCCGTACGATACCGCCTGGGAATCGCGGGCGTTCGATGTGATCGACCCCGATGGATTCGCGCTGACCGTCTCGAAGTGGGCCGACGGCTAGTCGAAGGGCAGATCATCGACGTCGACCCAGGCGTCGCCCTGCCAGACCTCGATCCGGGTGACGGGGTTGCCCGAGGGGAGCGCTCCCGGTTTCTGTTGGCGCCATGCAAGTGTTCGTGACCACCGAAATCAGTGCCGCCCTGTTCCAGGCCGCCGTGGCGCTGGGCCTGGCCGGACTCTTCCTCTATCTGTACCGGCGGTACGCCAAGCCCCACTTCCTCTGGTGGGCGATCGCCTGGGGGCTGTTCACCCTCCGGCTGGTGGCGATCATCTCCTTTCTAGCATCGGACCGGTGGGCCTGGCTCTACTGGCATCAGGTGGCCACCGGCTGGACCGCCCTGGGACTGCTGTGGGCCGCCCTGGTCTTCTCCCGACAGATCGCCCTGCGGCCGGGCTACCTGCTGGCCCTGCTCTTCCCGGTCCTCTGGTCGTTCATCGCCATCTTCAAGCTCGACACTTTCGTCCTGGCGGCGGTCCCGGCCGTACTGTTCCTGAGCGCCACCACCGGCTGGACCGGGTGGGTCTTTCTCCAGTACCGCCGCCGAACCGGCTCCAGCGCAGCGCTCTTCCTGGCGGCGGCCTTCGGCCTGTGGGCGGTGCATCATCTGGACTACCCCTTCCTCCGGGCCCGGGGCGCGTGGAATCCGTGGGGTTACTACCTCGACACCCTCTTCCTGCTGCTGGCTGGCGCCGGGGTGCTGCTGCTGGTCATCGAGGAACTCCGGCAGGGCCTGATGACCATGTCGGCCCTCTCGGGAGAGCTCCAGCGGGACCGGGGGGACGAGTCCCACGACGTCCTGCTCCGCCGTCCGCTCGCCCTCAGCGGGGTCCGGGGCGCCGCGCTCTTCCGGCCGGAGAAGCTCACCGCCGCGGTGGCCGGGGTCGGCGCCTGTGCAGAGTGGACCGGGAGCGCCACGGTGCCGACCTCGATCAGCGGATTGGTCGGCGAGGTGATTCAGTCCGGTCATCCGATTCTCCACGGACAGCCTCGCACTCCTGAGGATACCCCGGCCTTTACCGCAGTCCTTCCGCTCAGGAGCCAGGACCGACAGACCGGGGCACTCGTTATCGTCGGAGACCTGGCGGCACCGTTCGCGGCCCTGGACGACCGGATCCTGGTGGCGATGGGCGATCAGATCGGGGCCGCGCTGGAAAACGCCGAGCTGTATCAGCGGCTCGCCGCCCGCACCGCGGACCTGGAACGGCTTTCGGTCCGGATGCTCCAGCAGCACGAGGAGCAGCGGCTCCGCACCGCCCGGGAGCTGCACGACGAGACCGCCCAGGTCTTCAGTGCCCTCAAGCTCCAGCTGGGGTCGCTCCGGGAGGCCGCCCCCGAGCTGGCCGCACGGCTCGATACCCTGCTGCATCTGGTCGGCGCCGGCCGGGAGAGCATCCGCCACGTGACCGAGGATCTCCGCCCCGCGATGCTCGATGACCTCGGCCTGCTGCCGGCGCTCCGGGCCCTGATCTCCGACTTCCAGCAGTGGAGTGGCATCGCCATCCAGTTTGCTCCCCCCGATCAACTGCCGGCCCTCGCCCCTGATGCCGAACTGGCGCTGTTCCGGGCCGTTCAGGAGGGCCTGTCCAACGCGGCCCGGCACGCGCAGGCCAATGAAGTCGTGATCACTCTCACTTGCGAGGGCGGCGACACCCGGCTGACCGTTCGGGATGACGGGGTGGGCCTCGCGTCGGACCAGCTGGATCTGGTCGCGAGCGGCCCGGGCCGATCCGGGCTGTTCGGGATGCGAGAGCGGATCGGGGAACTGGGCGGGACGGTGACGTTGACGGGGGCCCCGGGCCGGGGAGTGACCCTGCTTGTCGTGCTGGGGAGCAAACTGGAGGTGGCCGGTGACTGAACCGATCCGGGTGGTGCTGGTGGACGATCATCTGCTGGTGCGGCAGGGGATCCGGCAGGCGCTTGAGGTGCCCGGGTTCCAGGTGGTGGCGGAGGCCGGGACCGGACCGGAGGGGCTCGCGCAGGTGATCGCCCTCACCCCCGACGTCGTGGTGCTCGACATCTCGCTCCCGGGAGAGAACGGGATCGTGACGGCGGGCCTGATCCGGCAGCAGGTACCCGGCACCCGGATCCTGATGCTGAGCGTGCACGATCACCAGCAGTACGTGCTGGAGAGCGTCAAGGCGGGGGCCCATGGCTACCTCCGCAAGGACACCCTGCCCGCCGAGCTGCGGACCGCGATCCAGACAATCCACGCCGGGGAGACGTACTTCCCCGCCACCCTGTCGACCCCCACCGACCTGGTGACGCCGACCCTGCAGAGCAATGCCGAGCAGCGGCTCGGGCTGCGGCTCGGGCTGCTGACCCCACGAGAGTGCGACGTGCTGGTGGGGATTGCGGAAGGGCTCAGCAACAAGGAGATGGCCCACCGTCTGGGCCTGAGCCCCCGCACCGTGGAATCCTACCGCGAGTCGCTGATCCGGAAACTCGGAATCCCGAGCGTGGCCGGGCTCACCCGGTTTGCGCTGGACGCCGGCCTGATCCGCAGCTGAAGTCCGCCCGACACGGGCCGCCGACCCGTAGAAATACGGCCCCCCAGGCCCCGTACAACTCCGGTGCCGCCGGTTTCCTCCACGATTCATATTGGGCGCACCCAACTGCGGTCGACCGGCCGCCGGCGTCCAGGCCGCTCCTGGTCAGGTTCCGACTTGCCCGGGTACCATGTCCATCCCTCCTGGAAACCGTCACGCGTCCTCGCTCTGGTTTGTCCTCGTCCTTCTGTGCCCGGTACCGCTCGCGAGTCAGCAATCCTCGGCCAGCGACACCGCCAGCATCGCCCCCGACTCCACGCTCCTGATCAGCAAGCTCGCCACCATCTCGGGGACCGCCACCCGAACGGAGCGATCCGTGTTCCGGACCCCGAGTCCGCTGCTCGTCCTGAACCGCCAGGCCATCCGCGAGGAAGCGCCCAACGGGATTCAGGACCTGTTCCGGAATCTCCCCGGGGTGGACGTGGTCGGGGTTGGCCCGAACCAGGGCCGGCTGCAGATCCGGGGCCAGCGGGGTCAGCGGATCCTGCTGCTGGAGAACGGCACCCGGGTCAACAACTCCCGGCGACAGCAGGACTTCGGTGAGCTGCCGGCGGTCACCGATCTCAACGCGGTGGAGCGGGTGGAGGTGGTCCGCGGGCCCGGGTCGGTGCTCTACGGCACCGACGCGATCGGCGGAGTGGTCAACCAGATCACCCGACGACCGCCCCGAACCAGCCAGGTCGGTGGCTGGCTCGAGTACCGCTACGGCTCGGCCGACCAGCAGAACATGCTCAACGGCCGGCTCGAATCGCGGACCGGTAAGCTCGGGTGGAGCCTGGCCGGCGGCTGGCGACAGGCAAAGGAGTACTCGGCACCGGCGGGGAGCTACGGAAAGCTGACCCTCGCGGAGGACTCCAAGGTCCACGACAGTGGGGTCACGGATTGGAATATCAGCGGCGACCTCTCGCTCGAACTGACCCCAGGTCAGTCGCTGTCGCTCCGGGTCAGCCGGTACGACGCCACCGATGCTGGCTTCGGATACGTGGACTCGAAGCTCCTCGGCGACCCCTCAGGGAGTCTGGTCCGGATTCTCTACCCTGCGCAGAACGTCACCCGGGCCACCTTGGGGTACCAGGCGAATCAGCTGGGATGGGGTCTGGCCGATCGGGCCGAGATCACTACCTGGGGCAACTGGAACCAGCGGCGGCTCGATTTCAACGTGGTGGCGCCGTTCGGGCCGCCCTTCCCGCCGACCGCCGGTGTCGATGTGGCGACCTTCAACTACAC